>JABFRJ010000495.1 GCA_013141255.1 Hyphomicrobiaceae bacterium | reverse complement strand
AACATTCATCCAACTCCAGAACTCCGACTCCAGGCATAACCGTTCACATCAATATTGCAGTCTTTACGAAAGTCGAGAGCGGGAACGGCACCCAACGACATATCTTGGTTCAACCTTTAAAGTTTGCGCGTCGCGCTTGAGGCTTGTAGGGCCTCGATTGCAAATTTCTGGGCAGGCAAACATACGGACGTTGAAAGTATTTGCGATCACTTTGTACTACCCCATTTCGCACCGCCGCGGCTCATAAATTAGCTGCTGTGCAACTTACCAAGTCCTAAACGCTTGACGCTCAGATTTGCATGTCAGGCTCAAATCATCGAGGCCGTAAAAACGTCAAGAATAGTGCGAGGAACTATGCAGCGGCAGCGGTTTGACTTGGCCGCTACACTTACTCTTTGGAGCCGGCCTCATTCACGGATCTCGCTTTTAAGACCAACGATCTGCTAAGATCAACGATCTGCGGCTATCGACCGTCATTAGTTAAGACGATATATTCAAGCGCCAAATTTTGGCTCGAACACTTGGTCCGAGTGACCGATTAACGCCCTACCAACCATGGCCCCCCAGCCCTATTTGCGTACCGTTTATATATGGTATTTATTGTTTTTCATTAGAACCGTAATGCCAAGACTGACACGGTAGTTTCCACCCCGGCAACAGTTAAATCTCGCAAATTCCCCCACATGCATGTCTCTGCGAGTAAAATTCCACTCTTGTTGTGATTTGGCAACAAGCTCGTCTGTTGTAGGTTATCAGTGGGTCGAGAAGTAAATATTATACGAACTGAATTGCCAAAGGGGCATGACATTTACCAAGGCTCTGGTTTTCAGTCCAAGCCGTTGCTACTCAAAGAGCGCGCAGTTTACGTCAATTTCGGATTCTGCAGCTACACTTCATGGTATACTCACGTAGCCTTGAATTGTTACCGATGAGTGATGCTAGTGTGAACGAGCGTTGCGCTTTGATCCTGGCTGTCGCCTTGATTGGCGGACAATTGTTGGTCCGAGTTTTCTTGTTTGCGTTTGGTGGACTGAGTGTCAAATCAGACTTCAACCTTGTTCGATGATGTTTTGCGCCTCGTGCCGAACACGGGAGTGCAATTTGTCGATTGTGCTCTGGATTTTGAGCGAGCAACGAGCATTAACTCCGAGTTTCAGGAGGTGCCGTTAGAGCAATCCGGACGTAGTGACGTTGTTCTTGTTTCAGTTAAGGACATGAGGCAGGTGCATGGGATTGCACACCAGAATGTCGCTGGACGATCGCATTTCATTAACGGCAGCGATGCGCTGAAGGCCTTCGCCGGGCTCTGGATTCCTCTGCCTTACTTCCGATTTACTGGGCAGTCCGAGGCACGTGGTATTGATTTTGATCGGGGCCCGAGCAACTGGGTTCGCTGCTTCATCTCGGCCGACGCGGCATTCCCTGAGACGAAATCCGCAGCAGCCCAATGTATCCTTGCTTTTGACACTTGTGTCGATCCGCTAAGTCGATTGGATATTCCCGATTACGATGCCCCGTGCGCTGATGATGCCATATTCCAATCTCGTTTCGCGTTTGCAAGTGGCGCAGACGAGGTTGGTTGGTTCTTGTCTGAGGCGTGGCTTGTTGATTGGGTGACGAAAGCGGTCGCGGCACGGCGTACTGGCGATGGCAGTCGTATCACAAGTGGCGGTGATGAGGATCTTGCAGCGTTCGCTCACTACCTGGTGCTGTTGGAGGTGCTATCAGCTGCCGCGCGATTGCCCCAAGCATGCTTCGCGGATACGCTTGATCGTCGTATTGCTGAACCTGTCCACGACGTCGACCTTATCCTTGATATTGGCGTCGAGACAACGGCCGCGCTTTTGCAGCCCAGATGCATCGCAATGAGTGGCACACCGACTGCTGCACCCGAGCATGTCCGCATTCGCGACCTCACCAATCCAACCGACGTGTACGAGCGGCCTTTCCCAAGTCGAATTGAGTTTGCAGAGTATCCATTTGGAGGTTGGGCGGCGACCCGCTTGTCGAGCCGAACAACCGCCTTTAATTGGCCTGTCGCTGCGCGTGTCGGCTTTGAGGCGCGCAACCTTGCCCAGCGAACTAGTGCGGCTGAAGGCGTCACCGGAACCGGGACTGTTACAAGCTATTTGGGAACCGACGGCCCTGCACTCTCGCCATGGCGTTACAGCGCGCGACATGATCACACAGCCGATATTGGCGACCTGGTTGCATTGCCTTGGGCGGCCGCCAATGGTCGGGTTGCGACTCAGATGAAAATCGATGATGCGAACGTCGGCGCGACAGCGCGTAGTCAATTCTCGCGCAATGCGTTGATAGGGTTTTATGCGGCCGAGATTGTCTTGCATGCTTTGAGTCACATCAATGATCCCCGCCGACACAACAAGTTTGGACTTGGACCAGGCTTATGTCGGCTCCGAACAATCAAGCTGGTACAAGAATCTGCACAAGATGCAGTGGAACGAGCACTTCTCGTTACCGAAGTGTCGAATGGGATCGACGGACTGTGGCGCGACATGGGATGGCAACGCGAGGATCTGCGCGGCATAACAATGAAGCCCAATGTCGTAGCTGTCGTTGGTGGCGCGTTAAGTGCCCAGGTGGTCGTGCTGAAGGAAGAGTTCGAGGATCGTTTCGGTGGTGATGCCGATGCATTTTTGAATGCACGGTCGACAGCACCCGTAACAGGCGAGGCGAGTAAATCGATCACAATTGCGACCGTCAATATTTCTGAGCAATGGATAGACGTTGCGATTGTGGACTACGAAAAAGGTACTGGGGGTACGCTTGCCCCGCGTAACCGCACACTTGAGCGCTTGCAATCCGACGGTGTGCGACTGATCAGAACTCTTGCGACGGACCAAATTGTACCCGCAATCGAGCGTGCCCTCGGACGCACCGGAATGCGGCAAACGCAAGACTATTTCAGCGACAGCTTTGGTCGCGACTCAGCACTGTTTCGATCGGATCAACCGCACTTCAGGACTCGACTAACTCACAAGGTGTTATTGCCAGCCGCGCGGGGCATCATCCGACTTCTGGAAGATGGCGCGGATGGATTTTGGCATGATACTTTCGAGGTCCCATTGCGCTCCCTGATTGCCGTCGATGGTGGCGATATCGGTCCATTTGTTCAATATTTTTCGCGTCTAGCCACTGCACAGGATGGGGCACCATTTGACATCGGCGATGTGGTCGTTCCTCTGCACCGCCAGGCCATAATGGATGCCATTGAAGGCACCTCAGCCGGCTCTCTTTTACGTTTAGCACGCGTACTCAATCGTCGGGAACCGAGTATTATTTATGCGTTCGGGAGCCACGCGGAGCTTGCGCGCAGAGACAATCTGCTGGCGCGACGGTTGTTGGTTAGGGCAGACCAACTCCATTTTGCCCGGGCACGCCCGTATGCATCGATTGTCAAAATGTTTGACGGCGATAGTGATGTCGCGACGTTGCATGGACTCACTCTTGCTGTAGCGACTGACGTTGATCTAACGCTGCACCTCGACACCGTGAGTAGCGATCAGTTGACTGTGGGCATCTTAAATGGCGCCAGAACGACAGGTCGCATTGGCGTTGTTGTCGAAAGTGACGTGACGTCTGCGGACGGCATGACTGATACTGAAATCAGGTCTGCCTCGCGGTCGGTCGTTGCCTCAATAGCGGAGGCGAGTAATGCCTAAAACATCCGCACGCTTAACAATCGCCTGCCGCCAGCTCGCGGAACGCGGGCGGGAACTCGATGCCTGGATTACTCGCGCGCGCCCGGCGCTTGGCGTCGCACATATTGGCTTGCAACTGGGCGTGCGGCGAGCGTTACAACTCAGTGACTCGGTTCAGAGCGCCACCGATATTCCGCCAAGTATCGCCATCGTGGGCAATTGGGGGGCGCCCCGTATGGACGTAGCGCTCGAAATGCTGGAACCGAGCGCGGGCATGGCAATTTCGACAGACGACATCGGCGCCTTCCCGACCGACCTACTTTCAACGCTTGTGCCGCGGGATGATCGTGGTGGAGCAAGTTGCTTAATCCGTTTGCGGGGGGCCAGAACACCGACCGTTGATATTCGGCATCCTATTGCTGCACGCATCTTGACTGAACCTGATGTGCTGATGGTACTTGCGGCAACATGGCTCGGCGAGGTTGCTGTGGGGGAACGTCTATTGACTGACGCGCGTGACCTCGAGCGTTTCTTTGTTAATCTACCGGTCGATATGACGGACCGTAGCTCGCCAAGCCTTTCAACTGCCAACCTGTGGCAAGTTCGTTCATTTCTATGCAATAGGTTTTCGCATTCACGCGACCTCGCTGCGCTTGATGCTTTTGATTATTGGCGTCAGTTAGGCGATGCTTTACCACAGATGACAGAACAGCAACGGGCGCGTGCTCTTTCGTTCTTGTGGGGCCAAGATTCGCACTTATCTTCTGTTTTTGCTAAATGTAGCGAAGCGCTTTCGGCTGTGGGGCACTCCGACAAAGTGTACTTGCCGCTTGATGCCGTCGAAACGCGGTCTGAAGCATCTGGATGGCGGACCTCGCATCCGGCAAGCGTGCTTAATGCTTTGTCGCAATTATCGACCGATGACGGTCGCGACGATATTATTCGCGTTGTTCGCATTCACGGTGGCAACGTCGCGCTCAGTCGTCAAAGTTGCGCTTTAATCTTAGCCGAAGCGACACTCGTCCCGCGCGCAAACTGGCGTGTTGGGACAGGAAACGTAGATGTCGTCATATTCCCAGCGCCTGCGCCATATTGCGCAGCGACAAATATGAGTGATGCGACAGTGGTGCTCGGCGGCATCGTCGATGAAGAAGATGCTTTGCAGCGATTTTTACGGGCTAAAGCAATTTATCTGATGGATGCCGCCGTGGATAATGGTGACGTCACGTCGCTTGTCGCCTGCATGCAAAGTGATGCGCAACTCTCTACGGCTACGTCCGCTGCAGTGGCTGACTGGATTGATTTTAATGTTGGTGCGACCGCTCATGATCGCGAGCGTGTCCGCAATAGCTTTTTTGTAGTGACAGTTCCGCCAACTGACGCGCAAGCAACAGAGAGCACCGAACTAGATTTACCAGGTACCGACGGTCTGTCGACGCAGAACTATAAAGCGCTCGATATGCTTTTTTCTTTTGATCGGACACTCAGGACTAATTGGACGCCGCAGCGTCGTTTCTCCGCGGCGGCCGAATATCAACCAATGAAAGATGCAAACCAGAGCAGCGCACTTGGCGCACTTTTGGAGCAAATCTGCGAGGCGACGACGGCAGCCGCGAAACAGCAACAACTCGTCGGGCGGTTGGCTCGTGGGCGCCAAGCGTTAGTGGCGCAGTTCATGCACTTCCACACGTCTAGCGATCCTGTTCAAATTATCGACTGGCGGCGGCGCAATGCGAGCATCGTTTACAATCGCGGTGACGTCGCACGGGAATTGGGCGGTGTATTGCGACTACAGCAAGCTATATTTGCAAACGAGGATGACCAACTGCGACTGCTGAGCAGTCGAGATGCCACGTCACTACACTTTATCACGCACGAAGATTACACCAGCTTTGCGCGGCTTGTGGTAGAGCGATGGCTCACTAAGATCAATACCTATGCCACCAGCAAGCGGTTCTCGAAACAAGTCGGCATCGCCAATAGCCTACTGCAAAGCATGGTGGAGGAGATTACGATTGCTGCTGTACGCACAGATCTGACCGGCACAATGGCGGTGGCTCTGGAAAAATGCCAACCAGCAATCGCGACACGGAATCAACGAGCGGCAACATTGGCGACCGCTCAAATAAATGCGTTTGTTGCAATGCTCGCGCAATCAGCAAGTCGCTCGAGTCGGGCTATGTCGCGCGAGGATGATGGCGGAACAGGTCTCCAACCGTGGTTGAATGACTACGTACGTCTTGTCGATGATAATTTGGAGAAATTTACCATGCTCCCGGCAACGACGACGCATGATCGCGAGTTGGGTGAAATACTTTCAAAGATCTCGGTTCAACTGTAAGAGCGCGCTATGACATCGTCGAATATCGAAATATCTGAACGGAAAAGTGGCACCGGCGGATTAGCTACCATCCACATCCCTGGCATTGCAATCTGGCCCAGCGAGGCGCGGATAACAATTGAACCTCTTGATCGAGTGATGGTGGGCAACCTCGGTCGCGAATGGCCCGAGCGCGACATTGAGCCGTTATCTGTCGTCCAGGTGCGCGGTGGATTCGATTTATTAGTTGGACCGGATATTGTGGATGCTGCGGCGCTTGCGCCCGGGACGCCTGTTGTATTGAGCATATCCGACGTGGGGGTTCGTGCGGAGCTTAAATGGCCGAAGTTGACGCCATCACGCTATCGACGGCACTCGCCGGTTGCGATGTCAGCCACTCAACTGGCATTAGAACTCTCACGACGGAATACGGAAAAATTACTGCGTGCAAATTATGAGACTGCCAACCGTGGGCAGGATGCATTGAGCCAAGATGCCATGACTGTTCCTAGCGAAGTCGGCTCTGTCGACGAAAGTAGCCGTGAGGGTCGCGGGCCCTACGGTAGTCCGACCTCGCGACGGCAATCACTGCAGACTTTCGCTCAGGGCTTCGCCACTGCGGCGCTTGTGGCTCTGGCAAGTTGCGGCGGAGTCAACCTCTTGGAAACGACCCGACCGGATCCTCAGCAAACCACGGCAATAGCGCAAACTGCTGTTGCGTTACCGCCTGAGTTCTTCGACGTTGATCCGGCATCTCCGCGGCAAAAGCTGTCTGCTCAGGTCAAGCCCTCGGACGCGCTTAGATTTGCTAACTTTAGCCTTCGGTCAAGTCCTGATGGACGGGACACCGATGAGGGGGCCTATTGGCTTCGCCATGCGCTTTCGCCCATGCTCAAAGACCCCCAATTGAAATGGGCGTTAACGCAGCTCGGGAGCACGTTTGCGGCCCCATCGGGTGGCAAAGCTGATTTT
Source organism: Hyphomicrobiaceae bacterium (assembly GCA_013141255.1). GTDB lineage: Bacteria > Pseudomonadota > Alphaproteobacteria > Rhizobiales > Hyphomicrobiaceae > JABFRJ01. The sequence continues at coordinate 25,641 of JABFRJ010000495.1, read as the reverse complement.
ATTCGCGCACGGCAACTATGGGAAGTTGCTGGCCTACTTGGCGATGGAGTAGCACTTTGCTTCCTTGGGCGTCTGTATGAGCACGGTTTGGGTGTTCCCAAAAGCACCGAAACTGCCCGGGCTTACTTCCAGCACACAGCGACGGCTGGTGATTGCCCGGCGAAATAATGACGCACCATTGTTGCCAAAGCCGCGATTATTCAGCCAGAATACTTGGCGAATAAATGTTAGCATCCAGATCGGTGCCGTGCTCGTATTGGTGTGGCTGCTAGGCTACTATGGCTCGGCCATAACAAAGGTTGGCTTGACCCTAGGCAGCGGTTGGTCTTGTGTCTAAAAAACGATCGGCGATCATTATCCAATGAAACCACTATGCTTAACTTAATGACCTGAACCGCTTAAAACTCAATTGCGGAGCCGTCAGCATCTTATGGCTACAGGTTTTTATTTGTAAGGCTGGGGTGATCGACCGTCTGAAGGACTTTGCCGAAGCAGACAAAATGACGGACTCGTTGAGCATTTATGCAGCAACAGTTAGATATTTTGATTGCTAGGGCTTATCCTAAAAATCATCGTGTTGATTTGTGTCGCGTGGGGGATTTTATGTTGAGTGTTAAGATTCGAGTCCTCTTCTTAGCTTTCTGCGTGGCCCTAGGGGGCCTGCCAGCGCATTCTGTTGCTCAGTCAAGTGGAACGACGCGAGAGTTCAATTCGGCTGATCGTGAGCGGATCAATAGTAATACTGTCACAGTCTTGTCAGGCAATCCAAATGGTACATATTTGGCCATTGCTTATGATATGGCGGCCGTGCTCGACAATGGCGACAATTTTCGACTGATACCTATGGTCGGAAAAGGCGGATATCACAATGTCCGCGACCTCCTCCATCTTAAAGGTGTCGATGTCGCAATTACCCAATCAAATATCATGAGCTATTTGCGAAAAACAAATGAGTTTGGTCCGGCCATCGAACGACGACTGAGTCTTATCACTAAGCTGTATAATGAAGAGGTCCATATTGTTGCAGGGTCAGGCATCAACAGTTTGAGTGACCTCGAAGGAAAAGTAGTCAATTATAGCGACGCAGGTTCGGGTACACAGTTCTCGTCGCGCCTGATTTTCGCGGCGCTCGGGATCAAACCCAAAGAAGTTAATATGGGGCAAAGCGACGCGTTTGCGAAGATCCGAACTGGAGAGGTTGCAGCGTCTGTACTCATCGCGGGCAAGCCGGCAGGGTCGTGGTCGAAGCTGAAACTAGAGCCTGGAATGAAAGTATTGGCAGTGCCCTTTGCGGAGCAATTGGAAACAGACTACTTTCCGGCCAAGTTGACGCACGAAGATTATCCTGACGCCATACCTCAGGGCACCTCGGTTGACACCATTGCTGTTGGTGCCGTGCTTGCTACGATCAACTGGGCTAATGGGTCTGACCGCTATAAGCGAGTGGCGAGATTGACCGAAACGCTCTTCGAAAAATTTGAAGAGTTCAAAAAGGCTCCACGTCATAGCAAGTGGCGGGAAGTGAACTTAGCCACTGAATTGCCGGGTTGGGTTCGATTTGGAGCAGCCAAACAATGGCTCGATCAACAGAGGGCGGCGTCAATCACATCCGCTGCGGTGAGTAGCAATGGCTCCAGTGCAGCAGCAACAGCGGGCACACGCCGGACATTTGAACAGTTTCTTGCCACGCAGCGCGGTGGGCAATCTGGCGCTGCAGGTGCGGCAGCAGTAAGAGGCGGCAGACCTCAGACCGAGCAAGAATTATTTCAAAAATTCCTCGAGTGGATGAAGACTCAACCGAACTCTGGAAATGCAGGAGTTGGGTCTGGATCGTCGCCAACGCAAGCGACGGGCGCATCTGGTGGGCCCCAACCTCAGCGTCCTAGCACTGCGTCGGGAACGCGGCTTTGGTAGCTTGGTCCGGATTATGGTGCTCACGAAAAAATTTGTCGTAGCTGGTATTGTTCGGTTGCAGATGTACTTATGCGACGACGATAATTGCGAAGATGGAAGTGTAATGTAGCATGACATCGCCGATCAGAAATTTGCGCGCAAAGATTGCGCTTGCGTCAATTGTTGTCGCTGGAGTCAGCTACATAGCTTTCGGTGGCGGCAGTATATTTCCGGGTAGAGCGGCGAAACCTCTCAACTCTCGAGACTCGCATAAACCTGTGTTTGTGGATACGCGGCTTTTGCCCAATCCCAACCCGCAATCAATTGGCGCGTTGCCGGAAACAGTTGTTAGCGTGCCAGAGAGAGAGATCCGACCTGTGGTTCTGCCGCGGTCGGCTCCTGCAATTCGACCGGAGACAGCGGCGGCGGTTCCGGCAAATGGTGCTGCGGATTTTGAATCAAAACAAAGGAGGATGAACGCCAAGGGCTCCCCAACCAGCAGTCCGGATGTGGCGCGATCAGTTTCTCCGCCTGGGGCGTTGGACAACAACAAGACAGTGACAATTGCGGTGCATGGTAGCGCACAGGATGACGATGCGGAGGCATATGAGACAGCGCTGAAAGTCGCACGGCGCAAGGCTGACGAAGAGCGTAGAGCGCACTGCGCTAGTGGCAAAGTAGGGGCGGTGAATATCCAGTGCTGATGCGGTGGGTCAAGCGTGCTTTATCACGTCATTCGACGTGACAATTTGATAGCAACATTATCGCCATAAATCCCTTTCCCTTGCGCTGATACCATTTTGGGGCACCGGTGGCGCTGTTTTACTTGTCAACCCGAGTTCGATGGCGTTGATCTGTAGCGCAAGGTATTTTGAATAAATGCGCGACTGGGCGAGACTACCGGCGGTGAACCACAGACCCGGCTGCGGCGTGCGTTTCCACATATTCGCCAACTCGCCACCATCGTCGAAGCCCCAAATTGGCCCGACCGTTTGTGCAACTTCATCACCTAATAGTGCGCGCACAGTTTCTTGCTGACTCTTGTACCCCGTGGCCATGACGATTATATCGGCCGGTTTCACGGTGCCATTTTTGGTGGTCACACCGATCGGCGAAAATCGTTCGATGTCGCTCCATCGCATCAAGTTAATTTTCCCGTCCGCGATACGCTCTGAGCATCCAACATTAAAATAATAGCCCCCGCCGTGTCGCATGTATTGCATCTGAAATCCCGTGTGGTCCGGATCGCCCTCACTGAGGCGAAAACCACGGGCGGTTAGACGATCTAGGAGGGGTTGATCTTCAGCTTTCATTTCCGCTGTTGACATTTGGTACGCGCGGACCATGACAGGGTAACTGGTGGCGGTCGCGAGCAAATCGCAATCATCAACAGAGGGCCCCTCCTGATAAATCGAATACACTTTTTGCGCTTGTTTCAGACTCACGACATACGTCGTGCTGCGCTGGATCATCGTAACGTGGGCTCCGCTGGCCTCGAGCTCCTGCGCTACATCGTGTGCACTTGTGCCTGTGCCTACAATCAAAGCGTTTTTCCCAGCCCAGGCTGCTCCTGAGGTAAAATCGCCCGAGTGTAGGACTGTTCCCATGAAATCCTCAAGGCCTGGCAAGGCTGGCCAGGCTGGGATTGCTGAAACGCCAGTGGCGAATACCACATGGCGCGGTCTAACTCTGCGGATCGAGCTGTCGTGCCGCTTCAGTGACAATTCCCACTGCTCCGTATGCTCGTTGTAATGACCATGTTCAAGCGCGGTCCCGGTCCAGACGTTCAATTCCATCACTTCGGCGTAGAACTCGAACCAGTTTGCGAGTTTATCCTTCGGGATGTAGACCGGCCATGTTTCGGGGAACGGTAGATAGGGAAAGTGATTGACGAAAACTTCGTTGTGGAGCGTGAGCGCGTGATAGCGTCGGCGCCAGTTATCACCGATACGTGTATGCCTGTCGATGACGAGCGTATCGATGCCAAGCGCACCTAATCGGGCCGCGATAGCCAACCCGGCCTGTCCAGCGCCAATAACAACGCAGGTGGGTTCATGATCAGTATAGGTTTGCGTCTTGTGTCGGCGATCCAACCAGTTGTCGCCGCCGAATGCGCGAGGTTCATCGGTTAATACTGGGCGCAGTGATTTTCGCGAACCCGGTACTTTTGAGAGATCATCGAGCACTGTCGATAGCATCCACGCCGCCCATCCAGTTTCAACCGGCACCAGTCGGATTACGCCGCTGGCGTTGCCGTGCGCGGTTTCAAACGCAAACAGAGCTTCAATCGTTTCTACGCCAGTCCTGCTGACGATGCGTGGCGGCGTGCGGTTAGGGGCAATACGAAGGTTTCGCGGTTTGATTGCCGCAGCGACGGAGAATAATTTGGATCCGATGACGTTATTGCCCGTTCTACTCTCGATGTTCCAAGTGAACGCGACGACGTCACGCCAATGGCTATCAGCTTGAAACAAGTCCGTTGTCGCGCGCAAGTCGCGTGTCGCCAATGCCGTCTCAAAGCGCTTGAGCCAGGCGTTCACGATGGCAGATATGTCGGCGCTGCTTAGTTTTGATGACTTTGAGTGCATGGTATTTCGATCCGACAAGCTACATGCTTTTGAACATCAACGCGCCGGCAGTGTGCGGCGGGAGATGTTAAGGTTCAAGCTTACCCTACCAATGGTGCAGCAGTCGGCAAGACGGCACGCCCAAGGCGGCCTTGGCTCTTGAGGTCAGTTTTGGATTAATGAGTTTGCGCGTTGGGTCTGACTGCGGTTGTGCAGATTTACGCTGGACATATAGGACGAAAAATTATAGAACAAAATAAGAACAAATATTCAAACGAGCTGTATCGTGCGCCTAAAACTTTCCGAGACCATCTCAAGTGAAGATTGCAGCCGAGCTTCGATGTTCGAGGTTCTCGCCGTGCCAGGACACAGGTCTTTTGCGACTAGTTTTGCTCTGGGTTTGGCAATGCTACGCAGTCAAGGGGTGATTATTTACATCCGCAGTGACTTGGCTGCGATGGAGGCGGGTGAGCTCTATGGGTCGGGCCTTATGCGATTGGGCCTAGATCCAGCACGTCTGATCATCGCGCGACTGCGCACACAGTTGGACATATTAAGAGCCGGCCATGAGGCCACGCGCTGCTCAGCCGTCGGGGTCGTTATCATCGAAATCGAAACGCCGATCGATTTGACGGCCAGTCGACGATTGAAACTTGCGGCCGAAGCATCAGGCGTCGCGGTCATTTTGCTCAGGGCAACATGTGGAAGTGTCGTGCTTCCAAATGCGGCACAGATGCGTTGGCGAGTCGGCGCTGCATCCTCGTATCCGTGTCTGGACCACCGATGGCAGCCGACGTTCGATGTAACTTTATTAAAACATCCAGATGGGCTCCTGGAACGACGCCAACTTATAGAGTGGGATCATGAGCGATTGCAGTTCATCACGGCGGTATCTCAGCCTTTGGCTGCCGTTCCTGACGGCCGATCGATGGCGGCGTGAATGTTTGGACGTTTCCGCATCCACACACGATGCTCCACCTTTGATATTCATCGAAAAAAATCAAAACGCCTCTCGGCTGGTTGCTGTTGATCAAGTCGCCAAAACGCAAGGTTTGTTACCTGGTCTGTCTTTGGCTGACGCGCGCGCGCGCGTACCGACGCTGAGAGCCGTCACCTATGATGCTCATGCCGATATCGTATTTCTCAGCAAGCTTGCCGACGCAGCTCTAGCGTTCACGCCGACTGTCGCCTTGGAGGAACCGCATGGCCTTACGCTCGACATCACCGGTTGCGCACATCTCTTTGGCGACGAGACTGGGTTGGTGGCCAAGCTTAAGGCCATGTTGCGCGCCAATGGGCTATCACTCAGCCGGGTGGCCGTCGCGTCAACGCCCGACATGGCTCGCGCACTCGCGCGTTTCGGCGATACGGATCAGATCCTCACTCAAGGTGATCGTGAGGTTCGAGCGCTCCCTGTCGCGGCACTTGAAGGTAAACCTGAGGACATTCGCACGCTGCAGCGGGCAGGCTTGAAAACCATTGGTGCTGTCGCGGATCGCCCCTCGATCTTATTTACCGCGCGTTTTACCCAAGCTTTTACAATTCGACTCGGGCGGATCTTGGGTGAAGAAGATCGCCGTATCACGCCACGGCGTGCGCCACCTGTTTATTTACTTGAGCAGCGCTGCCCAGAGCCTGTGGGCAATCAGGATGTTATCGAGCGCATAATACTCGATCTCGCGCAGCGTTTGGCGAAGCAGTTGGAAATCAACGGCGATGGCGGACGCGTATTTGAGGCCGCATTCTTTCGCAGCGACGGCGCTGTTCGCAGTCTCCGCATCGAGACTAGTCAACCGACGCGAGATACCAACGTTGTCATGCGTCTTTATCGAGATCGCCTCGATGCATTGGCTGATCCGTTGGACCCTGGCTTTGGCTTCGACCTCATTCAATTGCATGCCCTGCGTGTTGAACCATCGCATGTCACGCAAAGCACATTCGATACTCACGACGAAGACACCGAGCAAATCGGACGCCTTGTTGATCGTCTTAGTGTGATGTTCGGTCGGGATCGGATCACGCAACTCCAGGCTGCCAACACGCACGTCCCCGAGCGTTCGCAAATCGTTCGGCCAGCTGCAGAGAAGCTCGAATGTACAAGGTGTAATGCGCAACCCTTTGAAGCAAAACCGATTCGCCCCTTGCATCTGTTCGTACCACCGCAGATCATCGAAATGACCGGGTGCCCGAACGAGCCTCAACCCGCAAGGTTTTGCTGGCGCCGCGTTATGCATCACGTCGTTTTTGCTGAGGGACCTGAGCGCATTGCTGATGAGTGGTGGCGCGTGCCATCGGGCTTCGGTCTGCGCGACTATTTTCGCGTTGAAACTGTTCAAGGTCAACGGTTTTGGATCTTTCGTGCTGCCATCACGCGGGAGCGCGGGCCGCAGTGGTTCTTGCATGGTGTCTTTGCATGAAAGCATATGCGGAACTTGCCACGGCAACCAACTTCTCGTTCCTACATGGCGCATCCAATCCCGAGGATCTGGTTGGCCGAGCATTGCTCCTTGGCCATAATGGTATTGGTATTGCTGATCGCAATAGCATGGCCGGGGTTGTCAGAGCATACGCGGCGTTGGAGGACCTGCGACGCGACGGTTTGCCTGCCCCCCAGAAAATGCGAGAGGGTTCTGGGCCGGGTGAGCATACTTGGATTGAGAGCGATAAGGCAGATGATTGGGCCGAGCTATCTGACGTAATCAAACAACGCGCTCATGGTTTCCGTTTGATCGTCGGGGTCCGGCTCGTGTTTGCTGACGACACACCCGACATCATCGCCTATCCGCAAGACAGAAATGCTTGGGCACGCCTATGCCGCCTCCTTACTCATGGTAAGCGGCATGCAGATAAGGGCGCATGCCATTTAAGGCTCGATGATCTATTGAGTGATACGGTAGGTCTGCTGCTCATCATTGTACCTCCGCGACAGCTTGACGGATTGGCGGCAATTGTTTCGCGTATCGCATGCGCTACCTCGGGCAATGTCTGGCTCGGCGCTAGCATGCATCTCAGAGGCGATGATACGCGACGGTTAACGCATTTAAAGGCAGTGTCCAACGCTACGCAGGCTCCGTTACTTGCCCTCAATGACGTGCTTTACGATGGGCCACAACAACGGCCCATTCAAGATGTTCTGACGTGCATTCGCGAGGGATTGAAGCTTGAAGACGCAGGGAAACTGCTCGAAGCCAATGCTGAGCGACACCTTAAATCTTTCGATGAGATGGCGTATCTATTTCGCGATGCACCAGAAGCGGTTATAACAACGCAAGATGTGCTTGCGCGCGTAACTTTCTCGCTTGGTGAACTCAGTTATGAATATCCTGATGAGCCCGTACCAAAGGGTTGGACACCGCAAAATTGGCTCGAACATCTCACGTGGCAAAAGGCAAAGGCGTTCTATAACGAGTTCGTACCTGAGAAGGTCGCGACGCAGATTTGCCATGAATTGACGTTGATCTCTGAGCTTGAGTATGCGCCATATTTTCTTACAATTCATGACATCGTTGCCTACGCGCGCGAGCGCGGTATTTTGTGTCAAGGCCGCGGCTCGGCCGCCAATTCTGCGGTTTGCTTCGTACTTGGAATAACGTCGGTTGACCCAGCCAACAGCAATCTTCTATTCGCTCGCTTCATTTCGAGTGAGCGCCGCGAGCCACCGGACATTGATGTCGACTTCGAGCATGAGCGGCGTGAAGAAGTCATTCAACACATTTATGCACGCTACGGTCGAGATCGTGCTGGCCTTGTCGCAACGGTCATTCGGTATCGACCACGTAGTGCGATTCGCGATGTTGGAAAGGTGCTCGGCCTTTCTGATGACATCACGGCGCGGATTGCCGGGACGCAATGGGGTAGTCGTGGCTCTGCCATCTCAGAGCTGCACCTTCAGCAGGCTGGCCTCGATCCTGCCAACCCGCTTATTCGCCGGGCCGTTGTTCTGGCGACACGGATCCTTGGTTTTCCGCGTCATCTCTCTCAGCATGTTGGCGGCTTTGTCCTCACGCGCGGGCGTCTTGATGATTTAGTGCCGATCGGCAATGCCGCCATGGCGGACCGGACATTTATCGAATGGGACAAAGATGACATTGCAACACTCCGATTGATGAAGGTCGATGTGTTAGCACTTGGTATGCTCACCTGTATTCGCAAAGCATTCGACTTGATGCGCGTGCATGAAGGCGTGACTTACGACCTTGCTTCGCTGCCATCTGAGCAGGCTGATGTTTACGCCATGCTGCAAAAAGGTGATTCTATCGGTGTGTTTCAGGTCGAGAGCCGTGCACAAATCAATATGCTACCGCGTCTCAAGCCGAAAGAATTCTACGACCTCGTGATTCAGGTTGCCATTGTACGACCTGGTCCGATTCAGGGCGATATGGTGCACCCTTATTTACGCCGTCGCGCTGGCGTTGAGCCTGAGATGTATCCTTCCCCGTCGCCACCGCACGATCCGGATGAACTTCGAAGTATCCTGTCGCGCACCAAAGGCGTGCCGCTGTTTCAGGAACAGGCAATGCAACTTGCTATGGTTGCTGCCGAGTTCAGCGACGCTGAGGCTAATCGCTTGCGGCGTGCTATGGCTACATTTCGCCATATCGGGACCATGCATACGTTTGAGACATTGATGGTTGAGCGCATGACGAGGCGTGGTTACGATCGCGCTTTTGCAGCAAGATGCTTCGAGCAGATCAAAGGTTTTGGTGAATATGGCTTCCCCGAGAGCCATGCTGCATCTTTTGCCCGTCTTGTTTACGTATCATCATTTATTAAATGCCGTTACCCGGCGGCTTTTGCCTGCGCATTGCTCAATTCGCAGCCGATGGGTTTTTACGCGCCCGCTCAGATTGTGCGTGATGCGCGAGAGCACGACGTTGAAATTTATCCAGTCGATATCAACGCTAGTTCTTGGGACAATATCCTTTGTGTCGGTACCAATGGCAAAACCGCAGTCCGGCTAGGATTTCGACAGATCGACGGCCTGCAGGAGGCGTGGTGTGAGACGCTCGTGCAGCGACGCAGCAACGGATACACCGATGTTGATCATCTCGCTGCTCAATCTCGATTGCCGCAACGTGCGCTCCGCATCCTATCAGACGCCGACTGCTTCCAATCGTTAGCGATTGATCGACGCAATGCGTTATGGGCGGTACGCCGCCTGCTTGACGGTGACGGATTACCGTTGTTTGTTGCTGCGCGGGAACGCGAGCTTGCCAGCGAGCCTGATGCGCAACTACCACTGATGCCACTCGCAGAGCATGTAGCCGCCGATTATCAGACAACACGATTATCGTTGAAAGCGCATCCTATGAGCTGCTTGCGGGCGAGCTTGCAACACCAAAGAGTTTTAACATGCGTCGACGCTAATACGCGGCGTGATGGCTGTTGGGTTCGCGTTGCCGGGATCGTACTTGTGCGACAACGGCCGGGCAAGGGGAACGCTATATTTATCACGATCGAAGACGAGACTGGCGTCGTCAACATAGTCTTATGGGCACGGCAGTTCGAGATTTATCGTCGCGAAGTGATGGGCGCACGTTTGATGCTGGTGGAAGGTCGCATGCAGATTAGCCCTGAGGGTGTCACACACCTCATGGCCGTGCGCATTTATGATCGCACAGTTGAACTTGGTCGTTTGTCTGATACGCATCAAGCGACACCTGAACTTGCCCCTGCCGATGAATTTTTAAACCCACAGCAGCCTCGAGCGTCTCATCCCCGTAACGTCCGAATCCTGCCGAGTTCACGTGACTTTCACTAAGGGGGGCGACTGTGATCTTGGGCGACGCATGCGCAGCACGTTGCATCCCTTGAGCACCGAGCACCTGACGCTCTAAGTCGGCCTAATGCGTGCACCCGTCATGTTTTCGTATGTGAGTGCTGCTGCGCTCATATCCGCGCCTAACCCGTGCTCTACAACGACGCGCGCGAGCACGTCTCGCGCAAGATCACCGAATGGCATCGCAATGCCTAGGCGGTGCGCCATCTCCAGAGCTACGTTGGAGTCTTTTTGCATGAGTGCTGTTGTGAACCCCTGCATCATTTTGCCTGATAGAATGTTATCAGGGAGTGTAATCTCGGTGGTGTAATTCCGGCCTGAACTTTTTTGAATGATGGTGTTTGCTGTAGCTGGATCGACCCCATCTTTCACGAGCATTGACACAACTTCGAGAGTTGCGAGGCGACAGATCAGGTTCAGAAGGTTGTTGCCTGCCTTTACAGCGTGACCGGCACCGACAGGGCCCGCATGCATGACGTTTCGGCTGATGATGCCGAGTATCGGTAAGATACGCTCAAATTCGACTGCGGTGCCACCAACGATGATCGCAATTGTTCCTTCACGCGCGCCGCGCGGTCCACCGGACACTGGCGCGTCAACCAATGCAATACCGAGCGGGGCGAGTTCTTCCGCCATCGATCGTGTTGCTGAGGGATTGCCGGTGGTCATATCAATGATAATTCCACCTGGTTTCAAGCTCGCGGCGATACCTGCACCACCATCACCGTCGAAGATTGCACGGCGGACATCGGCGGATGACGGAAGACATGTCAGGACGATATTGGAACGGGTTGCCAATGCTTCACTACTGGCGGCAGCACGCGCGCCTTTGGCTTCGAAATTGATTACACGGTCGACTGATTGATCAAAAACAGTGAGATCAACGTGCCCGATCAGTCGCTCTGCCAGGGGGCCGCCCATATTGCCCAAACCAACAAAGCCGACAGCAGGCTTCGCCACTCTACTGCTATCATCGTCAATTTCTGTGTTGATTGGGCTATTCGTCACCGGGCTCTCCCATCCATCTAGCGATTGCGAACGACTCTGACAGAGCCTACCGGCGAGGAACAACTTTATTGCTGCAGAGCCGACACGCGAAGCGAGAGCACCAGAAAATTCTCACCGCACATCATGGGCGCGTCACGTGGACACCAGGACGAAGGCCAGACGTCCATTTGCCCTCTATGGCTCGCTCAATCTCGGCGGCAAGCTGCAACAAGAGTCCATCGTTAGCTTGTCGTGCCTGGGCTTGAATACCCAGTGGCAGCCCATTTTCGTGCTGAGCCAGTGGCAGGGAGATCGCCGGAATGCCGCAGAGGTTTGATAGTGGCGTATAGGCAAAGTTGCGCCAGAGGTTTTCGAACCAATTGAGTACTGACGGGTTGGAACTCAATGTTAGATACTCTGACGTGCCTATCTTGGGCGTTGGCAATGCTGTGATCGGTGTCAAAATAATATCCCAATCTTCGAAGAACGCCCCGAACGCGCGCGACGTCGTATTGAAGACAGCCTGCATGTGCGCCCGTTCGGCGAATGAAATATTGCGACCGGCTTCCCAAATGCGCACGTTGATGGGCTCGATTAGATCTCTGGGTGGTGACGTGAGATTGCGCGCTGCTAGCAAATTGCCGATGGTTTGTGCAAAGTTACTAATGTAGCAAGTCGTTTGGGCCGCGAATGCGGCCCGGAAATCGATGACAGGCAACGCCCAGTCGACATGATGTCCCATGTCGGCCAAGAATTTTCCGACTCGCTCGAGTTCTGACACTATGTGCGGCGTTGCGTGATAGTCGCCCCACTCATGTGACAATGCAATCTTCAAGCGTTTGGGGTCGCGCTTTATTAGCGTCGCATAAGGCTCAAGTGGCGTCCAGAAGGGCATAAATTCACCTGGGGCGCCACCTCGACAGCTATCCACAAATGCAGCGGTATCGCGCACGGATCGAGACTGGCAGCCTTGAATGGATACCAAGCCTGTTAGGTCGGACAGATGCGGTGCGATTGAAAACACGCCACGGGAAACTTTGAGCCCAATGTTGCCGTTGACACCAGCCGGAATACGAATCGAGCCACCGCCGTCGGTCGCGTGCGCGATTGGAACGACCCCTGCCGCAACCATAGCCGCACTTCCTGCCGATGATCCACAGGTCGTATAGTCCGTGTTCCAAGGGTTTCGCGTCACGTAGACGGCGGGGTTTTCGGCCGAACTACAAACGCCAAATTCTGGTGTTGTCGTCCGACCAATTAAATTTAATCCGGCCTTGCGCATTTGCGACGTGAGGAACGTATCGGACGTGGCGCGATTGCCGCGCATTAACAGCGAGCCCATTTCTTGCAGTCGGCCCTTCATCGTGGGGCCGAGATCTTTCATTAGAAACGGCAGCCCCGCAAAGGGTCCGCTGAGGTTTGTGCCATCGTTCTTTGGATCGGCGACTGCGTCGTCGAAAACTTCGACGACTCCTGAGAGCTCATTATCCACGAGGGCGATCGCCGCAACTGCCTGTGCCGACATTTCTGCTGGCGTCAGGTCGCCGTTTTGGACGCGCTTAGCCATCGCAACGCCGTCGTGACGTGCCCATTCGTCCCAACTCATCAGTTGCGGCATCTTTTATTTCCATGGTTCAAGATGCGGGAACGGTAGTTCAACGCCTCTTCTGGTCAAGGGTTGTTTGGAGCAGATCAGAGTCCTGACCGGTCATCGCCTAGTGTTCAAGTTGGCCTGCGGCTTGGCTGAGCGACTACGCATCGACGGTTCTTTGCGTAACCACCACCCGCTGGCTTGCCGAGGGATCTCTGTTTTGGTTTTCGGTGGATTTGCAATGCTGCAAGATACGGTAGCTACTTTAACATCTAAAAATTGTGATCTTTGTTTTTACACTGAAAGGTTGTTGCGCTACACATTTTCAATTAAGTTCATATTTTAGCAATAGAATTTTTATCATCTGGCAGGCTGCCGTAGCGGCGATCAATTTGGCATTGAGCGGCTGGATTTGACTTTGGCAAGGCTTTCCGCGATGGTGCACCACATCTGGACCCGGAAAGACTCCGAGCCACTGACTTGTGCATGAAACCTGGTAGCTGCCAGAGGTTCGGGACGCAAGACAGTCAACATCCGACAGCGCTGAGCGCTCTCGGGTGTCGTTGTGCTTTGTCAGTTCGGTCCTAATTGTTTTGGCCCCGACGCAGGGCGAGGATTGTAATGTTTCAGTCACTCTCGGAGCGCTTGTCTGGCGTTCTCGATAAACTGACTAAACGCGGCGCGCTAACGGAGGCCGACGTTGGCGATGCTATGCGTGAAGTGCGACGCGCTCTGATTGAGGCCGATGTTGCGCTTGATGTGGTGCGGTCGTTCACTGATCGCGTGCGTTCGAAAGCCGTTGGCGCGAATGTCGTCAAGTCGGTTACGCCGGGGCAAATGGTCGTCAAGATCGTCCACGACGAACTCGTAACTATGCTTGGGTCTGACGCGAAGCCTATTGATCTTGTGGCGCAACCACCGGTCGCGATCTTGATGGTTGGTTTGCAGGGTTCGGGTAAGACTACGACGACGGCGAAGATCGCCAACCGCCTGACGACGCGCGACAAGAAAAAAGTACTCATGGCGTCGCTCGATACGCGTCGACCAGCAGCGATGGAGCAGCTCAAAATTTTGGGCGGCCAGATCAGTGTCGACGTCTTGTCGATTGTTGCGGGACAAACGCCGTTGCAGATTGCGCGTCGAGCACAAGACGCCGCGCGCCTTGGCGGTTACGACGTCGTTCTGCTCGATACTGCTGGTCGGACCACGGTCGATGACGAATTGATGGCGGAAGTCGCAGAGGTAAAAGCTGCAACGCAACCGCATGAAACGTTATTGGTTGCTGACGCTCTGACCGGCCAGGACGCTGTTAACACAGCTAAAGCGTTTGAAGATCAGGTTGGCATCACAGGCATTGTACTCACGCGCGTAGACGGTGATGGCCGTGGCGGCGCGGCGCTCTCCATGCGAGCCGTGACTGGGAAACCAATCAAACTCATAGGAGTCGGTGAAAAGTGGGATGCGCTTGAGGACTTCGACCCCAAGCGGATCGCTGGTCGCATTCTCGGCATGGGCGACATCGTTGGGCTGGTCGAGAAGGCTGCGCAATCGATTGATGCTGATAAGGCGCGGGCAATCGCCGAGCGAATGCAGAAGGGCATCTTCGACCTCGACGATATGTCGGAACAACTGAAGCAGGTCGAGAATCTCGGTGGTATGGGATCGCTGATGGGGATGCTTCCTGGCGTCGGCAAGATGAAGAAGCAGATCGAAGCGGCCGGTGGTATTGACGAGAAGATGATCAAGCGGCAGCGCGCGATTATTTCATCGATGACTCCGAAAGAGCGACGTAATCCGAAGTTGCTTGACGGCAAGCGAAAACGGCGTGTGGCGGCGGGATCTGGCACAAAACCTGAAGACGTTAACAAGCTCATCAAGCAGCATCGTGACATGGCGGACATGATGAAGATGATGCGCAAGAGCCCCGGCATGATGGCGAAGATGGCTGGTGCGATGGGTTTTGGTGGCGGCGGGATGGGCGGCGCGGCTCCAAGCGCCGAGGAGTTAGCGGGCATGCAGAAGGAACTGCAGGGACTCGACCCCGCAGCGTTGGCGCAGTTACCGAAGGACGTGCAAGACTCGCTGAAAGCGCTTCCTGATGTAGGCAAAGGCGCTGGCAAAATACCGACATTACCTGGGCTGGGCGGCGGACTACCTGGCCTAGGTGGCCCACGACTGCCGGGATTGCCTGGATTTCCCAAAGGACCATTTGGGACAAAAAAGCGATGACCTGTTTCCCAAAATTCGCCGGAGTGCGGCAATTTAGGGCACCTACTTACTGAATATAGGCACTCGAAAACTCCTCTTATCTCAACTCTAACTCGACATCTGAAGGAAGATTATCATGGCAGTCAAAATGCGTTTGTCGCGCGGCGGCACAAAGAAGCGTCCATACTACTATGTCGTCGTTGCCCACGGCACGGCGCCGCGCGATGGTCGATATATCGAGCAGGTTGGTACGTTCAATCCGATGCTGGCAAAAGATCATGCTGACCGTACCAAGCTGAACATCGATCGCATCAAGTATTGGCTTGGTGTTGGTGCGCAACCCACTGACCGCGTTATGCGTCTGCTCGATAAGGCTGGCCTCGCGAAACGGACTGCGTCCAATAATCCGGAAAAAGCCAAACCGAAGAAGAAAGCGCAAGAGCGCTCGGCTGCTCAGGCCGATGCCGCGAAGAAGGCGGCTGAAGCTGCAGCAAAACCTGCTGCGTAAGCGATACACTGCCCCCATACGAGTGGTCAGGGTACAACCTACTCTGACCACTTTACTTTTGCCGTACAATTTGCTCCTTCAAATTCGGTGCGCCAACCTGATTTTGTGAGGCCGGAATGGTAAGGAATGGATTTTACAGGGTATTTTTTGGTGGCACCGCCTATACGTCGACGAGCATCTTCGTGCTTAAAGATGGGCAATTGCTGGGGTTCAGCTTCCAAGGTAGCGAATACACTGGGACATATGCACCTGATCCTGTGCGCAAGCTGATCCGCTTCGAAATTGCAGCGTCGATGCCCCCTGGCGTTATGTTGGTGACGGGACAAAAGGTTGGCGCAGAAACAGCAAAAATAAAAATGGATGGAGAAGCGCCGATTCCTGATCCAACGTCGCGGTTCTCATTTGATCTTGCGGGTAAATCTGTTGATGTCGCTATGCATTATATGCGTCCCTTGCTCTGATCGTATCGCCAGGGAATCCCATGATCTGCGCGACTCGGGCGTGGAAATGCATCGTTCATTTGAAAAAGCTGTGTTGGCAATTCGAGGCTGGTGACGTGGGGGATCTGATCCTTATTGCACAAATTGTTGGTGCGCATGGACTTCGCGGCGACCTTACCGCGCGCATTTACGCCGATGATGCGAACAATCTCAAACGATATGGCCGACTATCGGACAAGTCGGGTCAGCGTTCATTTGATGTGACTTCGATTCGTATGGGCGCGAAGGGCGCTATCATCAGGTTGAAGGGGGTAACTGACCGAACAGAGGCTGACACTTTGCGCGGGCTTGAACTCTACGTTGCGCGTTCGGCGCTGCCTGACGCAGATGATGGATCGTATTATCACGCTGATTTGGTTGGACTCACTGCGGTTTCCGTTGATGGTGCTGCCATTGGCCGTGTGGTTGGCGTGCAAAATTATGGGGCCGGAGATCTGTTGGAAATATCTGTCAAAGCCAACGAGACCGTGCTGATCCCCTTTCGCGACCAATTTGTTCCTACCGTGGATGTTAAGGGTGGCATGGTCGTGATTGTTGCACCCATCATGATTGATGGGTCCGAACAGCGCAGTACCGGACTGGGCGACAATGCGGGCCATGATGACGAAGAGTGAACAAGTTAGATTCCGCATGGCGGCCCCAGCCGATCTAGGCGCAATCGTGGCGCTGCTTCGCGATGATGAATTTGGGCAGATGCGCAACCCAGCATTTGAGACGGAGCGCGTCCACTACGAGACAGCGTTCGGTGAAATGTCCGCTGATCCCCATAACGGCATATTGGTCATGACACGGGACGGACAGCTTATTGGCATTGCTCAACTGACGTATATTCGTGGGCTCAGCTACACTGGCGGCCTGCGCGCGCAAGTGGAAAGTGTGCGTGTTGCCAAACAGTTACGCGGTTTTGGACTTGGCGGGCAACTCATGTCGGAGGCAATTCGGAGGGCGCGAGAAAAGGGTTGTGTGTTAGTGCAATTGACGACCGACATCCGTCGCGCGCAGACGCGTACATTTTATGAGAAGCTCGGGTTTGCCCCGAGCCATCACGGCATGAAACTCTGGCTGTGAACTGCCGAATGGTGATCGACGATGCAACTCGACAGTTGCTGCAATCCTGAATGAGCGATGAAAGCATCTGATTGCGCTCAGATATTTACCTCAGATTGCGGCGCGGACTGCCACGATCCAGTCCAACAACAGCCGTGAATTGCCGCTAGCTCACTGACTGGCCCCGTACGGCGCGTGCAAACTTTGCGCAGTGCTGCAGGGGGTAAAGAGTGGCTCGAGCGCGCTTCTGGCAGTTGGGTATCTGATCGTTGCGTCGCATTTTTGACGCCTCAGTTTGACCAGCGGCGCGACACAACAAAGTGGTTGTCGTCATGTCGGATCGGCAGAAATTTTCGCGCGGCGGCGGTGAAGTTCAAGATCCACGTGGATCGAGCAATGGCTCTGATTTTGGTTTGAGCGGCTGGGACGAAGCTGACCAGGAAAAACCGAAGCGAGATTTTAAAAAAACATTTCTTGTTGGTGGATTAGCGATCCTGTCGTGGGTTGCAACCTACGTTGGTATGCTCGAACTTATTGAAGCAAATATGGGCGACCTGCCTCTCGTCCACAAAGTCATCATCGGCTTCTCGGTTGCGATGTTGATGACCATGATCGTGTGGTTACTCGATCAAATGTTTAAGCCAAACGGGTTTGTGACCAAGGCGCTTTATGCATCTGGCTATATATTCCTATCGCTGATCTCGATCGGATTTGGCTTCGGGTTCTATTGGAAAGTGTTGGAAAGCCGCAGCGAAGGTACGCGAGGCGCGGAAATGGCCATCGGCCAAGTTCAGACTCCGTTGCAGACAGCGGCGGCGCGTCTTGATTCATTGCAGACGACCCTCGGACAGTTGCAGGGCGTTTCGTCGCAAAAAGCCGAGACCGAGCGTTCGGCGGGAACATCGTGTCCGGCGTCGCGCCCTGGTGATGGTCCGCGTCGCAAACTCAGAGACGACGATGCTGGCCGGTTTGCCTTTGCGTCTGACTTTGTGAAAGGACGGATTGGGCAGGTCAAAACCGATATGGCGTTAATTGATGGTGAACTGCAAAAACTCGTCAAAGCGGACGCATCAATCATTGATAAGGGCGGCACACGCAACGAATTCATGAAATCGCTCGGGCGCAAGCTCGATTTGACAGTAACAAACTTCAATGCCTTTCGCGGCGATCCGCAGTTGAAGCAAATCCGCATTGACCTTTCCGAACGGGCAGAGAAGACACAATTTGTGGACTCGCAGGGCAAGACGTTTACTTGCCCAGATCAGCAGCTTGCGACCATGATCAAGTCAGTCGTCGCCTCTATCGACGCGCTACCACAGCTTGAGAAACCGAAGATCGTGACAGTCGAAGGCTCGGACGCGACCATCGAAGCGTTTCGTCGTTTAACAGCGACTTTCTATGGTGCGCTTTCATTCAAACTGCCTCCGTCAGCCGATGAACTGCGTGACCTGCAAAAAAAGGCGATCAACATCGCCGAGGGCGGCACGGCTGCTAAGGCTCAGTTGTATGGTATCGAGGGCGCAGGATTGTCGAAGCGAGACTATGTACCGTTGGCCATCGCTATCTTTGTCGACATCTGTTTGTTACTAGTCTCAATTGGCAAGGGTCAGAGCCGGATGCAGGGCTTGCTGCCGAAAATGAAGGAGGCCGAGCGCGGGCCGGTCATTCAGATACTGTCACGCTTCAATGAGATCCATCGTGATCGGCAGATCCGGGAGAATTTCGAAATCTTCCGTCACGTCGTCTTCGATTTCCATGGCGACTACTATGCTGCGATCCCGCTGATTGCACCCTATTCCGTGGACCGTCGTCGTCCCAATGCGTATGGACCCGCCGACGTCGAGGCTTTACAGCAAGAGGCACATCTGCTCGCCAATCTCTTCACTAGTTTTGAGAAGGAGCGGTTGTTCTCTCGCGTGGTGATGCCGCTAATTCCGACATCCAAAATTCAAAAAAAGCTTTGGGCGCAGGGATCGAAATTTGCCCATGCCGAAGCTTTCCGGCTTTACAAGTTCAAGGACGGCGCTTGGCAGGATATGATCCTCGGGGCGATAATGGGTGCGGCTAAGCGCGTTGAGAACGAAAAGCGGACGCGACGTGTAGAGAATGATGTTTTTACCCGACACACGCCGGACCTAGCAGCGGGGCCGCGCACGATGCCAGACCCGACCGCACTGTCGGGCGTTGAGGACTTCGTTTCGAGACCGGCAATGGCGGCGACTGCAAAGCCCTTTGCGTTCTCGCCAAGTAGTCCACGTCCTCAATCCTCGCCAAGCAGTGGTCGTCCAATGGCACCGCCGCCGCCGCCACGAGGGGAGCACACGGGAACCGAGGCTGTTGTTATGACAATGCCAGCACTCAAAAATCGAGCCGCTCGCGACCAAGCGGCTCAACGGAATCGCCGACAGGAGGCACCCCTGGAGACCGAGGTTGCCGCAATGTCAGCAAATAGCAACACCGCTCCCGTTATGTCGCGCACGGACCTCGCACAGGTGTTCCAAGGTGGTATCGCCAACGGCACAGTCGGACTGTCGACGCCGACTGACACTGAAAGTGTTGAGATTGCTGCCGTTGAACGGCGCGTAACGTTTCGGGTGCCGATGTCTGAGGCGCAGCTACCGCAATCGATAAAGGGTGCGCTTAATGCCGCGCATCCAATTGAAGATCAATCCACACCGGCACCACAGTTAAGTCTAGAACCTACCAAAACCTTGGCACCCCAGAGCCAGATTCAGCTTGATGCCGATGTTCTGGATACATTGGCGCACGCCATCGACGTACGTCCTACCGCCAGTGTTTCTGAAACACAGAACACAGTCGTTACCTCTGAGACTGTCGATGTTGATAAGATTGCCAGCCGATTCGGCCATCGCTCACGGGTCTAATTCGTAACTCCACAAGACGTATGTTACACTTAGAAAAAAATATATTCGCCCCGGATTGTCGCAAGATGACCCGGGGCGCAAACATTTTTTAACCCCATTGGTCGCTATAGTGGTGCAACACCCAAGGCGCTCGGGTGCTGCATCTCACGGTCGCAGGGATATGGTGATCGAGCGCTACAAAAAGGAAGCGGCACTGCATGCGCCTGAAAACACCGCCCGCCGTTGCGTCTATTGAGAAGCGTGAAGATAAGACGGAGATGCTACGGGCCTACTTTGCCCATCATTTACGGGCGTTAAAACCTGAGACACTTGATTCGACGTTGACGGTGGTTGCGGCTTCCGCTGAGAGCCCGGTTGCGCGCGCATTAGTCGAACTTGGACCAGATATTGCGGCCGCCGGTGTCAAAGTACGTGCGATTTTTCACGTTCTTGCGCCTGAATCCACTCCGATGGGATGGACGATCTCTGGGCCGAACGTGGCGTTTGATCGAGATATTCGGTGGGCGCGCAATGCGCGACTTGCTGATGCACATGAGCAATTGGTGCTGGGCACTGAAGCGGCTTGGATTGGCGATTGCATGCGACGCGATGGCAATCGGCGCGATGCCTATGAGCAACGGGTTGAGGGTGACGCTGCAACCGTGCGAATTTTGCAGCGTTCGTTTGAGCGGCTTTGGGGTGTGAGCGAGCCGTTGGCCATTCGTTCCCCTGTCGACGTTGGGATTGCCACTGCCGTGTCGGTTGCTTGCAGCGATGCGGCGTTCGCAGCATCGGCGAATGGCGAAGCGGGACCGGCGCCTGAAAGTGCGTCGCGCTGAGGATACTCACTACCACCGGATTTTGATGGCGCCTTGCGGCAACGCGGGCGCCATCGTCGTTTATGGTTGTGGAGTTTACCGAATTTTCCGGCAACGAGGCGCAAGCGGCGTCAAACGAGCGCATTCGATAGGGTAGACCATCTAGCGGAGGCCACAGTGTTTCGTCACAGTCGATGGTAGTTCAGACCGTCGCACCGCTCACGAGGCTCTTCATGGCGCGCTCACTCGCTCGTAACACTAGTTGCCCCGCATTGTTTAGCACTGCTTTGTTGGTGTTGATTACGACACATCCTGTTTTGGCGCAGGGGCGAGTTGAGGTACGGTCAAAGCCCGTGAGCGCCAAAGCGGCGGTCGTTGACCTCGGTTTTCTTCCCGCTTTTGCTGCGAAAGCAGCGGACGCGTACGAAGCCTCACTTAAAGCGTTACCAAAACCGCGCTTCGCGACAGCCCAAGAAGCTCTGTTGGACGGTCAGCGACTGATGACAGGGGCCACGCGCGATCCGCGTGCCGCGTCTCAGACATTTCGTGAGGCTGTTGTGCTGGATCGGACCCAGACGTCGGCATGGACAAAACTTGCTGAGTCGCTGCTTTTGATTACTCCGGATGCGCAGAAACCCTCTGAACGCGGCGAGTTAGCGGTGCAGGCCACGTCGGCCGCTCTGCGCGCGGTCGAGACCGCAGCACAGCCTGCTGACAAAGCGGGTGCGTTGTTCGTGATGCACGAGGCACTCAAACGCCGCAACATGCACCGGGCTGCAATTTCATCGTTGAAGACCAGTCTCGGATTGGTCGAAGTTGTGGACCGACGAGTACGGTTGACGGCGTTGGTTGCTGAGTATGGGTTCCGAATTCTTGATACCAAGACTGACGCTGACTCGGCGCAACCGCGCGCCTGCGTGGTGTTCTCGGAAAATTTGGCGAGCGGCAAGGTTGATTTCGCGCCTTTTATCAAGCTCGACGGCAAGGACCCCCACTCGGTTTCAGCCGATGGCAAACAACTATGTGTCGATGGCTTGAAGCACGGGCAACGCTACACACTGCAGGTGCGCGCAGGATTGCCGTCGTCGGTGGACGAACCGCTGCTGAAAACCGTTGACCTTACAATCGGTGTTCGCGACCGAGCACCGACGGTACGAGCGCAAGGGCGGGCGTATGTTTTGCCTAAGTCAGGTCAACAAGGGTTGCCGCTAACAACCATCAATACTACAGCCTTGGATGTCGAGATTTATCGGATCGGTGACCGTAATCTGGCGACGACTCTACAGTCCGGAGACTTTCAACGGAACGTGTCGACTTACGATCTGGCTCAGATTCGCGAGCGCTCCGGACAACGCGTTTATAAAGGCGTGCTTGAGACGCAATCCAAGCTGAATGATGAGGTGACAACGGCATTTCCGGTGGGCGAGGCGGTTGGGCGGCTGGAGGCAGGCGTCTATTTATTATCTGCAGCGATTGGCGGCGAGGGACAGAGTGATAGCGAAAGAGACAGTCGTAAATTCGCTTCGCAATGGTTTATTGTCTCAGATCTTGGGATTTCTGCGCTTTCTGGTCGCGACGGTGTGCATGTGTTTGTGCGATCGCTCGACACCGCCCATGTTGTCGCGGGTGCTAAGGTTCGATTGGTGGCACGTAACAATGAAGTGCTCGGCGAAGTCGTGACCGACGCACGCGGTTATGTACGTTTTGATGGCGGTTTACGACGTGGTGAAGGTGGGTTGCAGCCTGCCTTTGTTGCCGCCGAAATCAACGGCGACTACGCATTTCTTGACCTATCGACCGCAGCTTTCGATTTGACTGATCGTGGTGTGAAGGGACGTGACGCACCGGGGCCTGTGGATGCCTTCACATTCGCTGATCGTGGCGTTTATCGCCCAGGTGAGACTGTTCACCTCACGTCGCTGGTGCGGGATGCAGAAGCGCGGGCGGCGCACTTGCCGGTCACGATCGTTATCGCGCGACCAGACGGCGTCGAGCATAGCCGTAGCGTACTGCACGACAGAGGCGCAGGTGGGCGCGTGCATACCCTTGTATTGAGCGGTGGCGCTATGACGGGTACATGGCGCGCGCGTGTGCACACCGATCCTAAGGCGGATGCGATTTCGACGACTGCATTCTTGGTCGAAGATTTTACACCCGAGCGCCTCGATCTGAAACTCGATCCAATTTCGACTGCGCTTGACGCGGGCGTCGGTGGCCAAGTTCGCTTAGTGGGGAAGTACCTCTATGGTCCTCCAGCCGTCGGGTTGGCGATTGAGGGCGACGTGATCGTCAAGCCGTCGACGCGCGGCGTTGAGGGCTTTAACGGATACCGCTTTGGCGCGTCGGACGAGAAAATTGCGCCAATGCGAGCCGCCCTTGAGAATTTGCCGCAAACCGACGACGCTGGTGGCGCAGTCATCAATGTGACGCTACCGACGCTTGAAAAGACAGCGCGTTCATTAGATGCGGACGTGTTGGTGCGATTGCGCGAGCCTGGTGGGCGAACGATTGAGCGGACGCTCAAGATGCCGGTGATGCTTGGTGCGCCGCGTATTGGTATCAAACCTTTGTTTGGTGGTGCAGAGGGCGTCGTGCAAGCTGCCGAAGGCGAAGCTGTTGGATTTGACGTGGTGGTGCTTGATAAGACTGGTAAAGCCTCTCCGATAAAGGGCTTAAGCTGGGAGCTGTCACGACTTGAGCAGCGCTGGCAGTGGTATAGCCGCGATGGTGAATGGGCGTATGACGCTCAGACTACGACACGGCGCGTGGGCTCGGGCGCACTCGACGGAACCGCCGATGCACCACAACACATTGCCGCAAAAGTTGATTTTGGGCGCTATCGCCTCGACGTCAAAAGTGCGGCTGGCGGTGACGCAGCACCGATGGCCGCAAGTGTTATCTTCAATGCTGGTTATTGGCACGATGACGGCGCTGATAGTCCCGAGATGCTCGATATCGCGCTCGACAAACTTAGCTTTCGGATAGGTGATGTTGCGCGCGTGCGAGTGCAATCTCGTTTGGCGGGCAAGGTGCAAGTTAACGTGCTCGGTTCGTCGCAATTGATTGCACAAGCGCAAGCCGATATTCCGGCTGGCGGTGGGGAAGTTGGCATCCCTGTAACCGAGCAGTGGGGCGCAGGCGCGTACGTGTCGGTGACACACTACAGGCCACTTGATCAGGGGCAGAAGCGTATGCCAGGGCGCGCGCTTGGCATTAAGTGGGCAGCAGTTGATCAGGATCGCCGCACGCTCAAAGTTGCACTTGATGCGCCGCAGTTGGTGCGTCCAGGAACGATGATGACGGTGCCGATCAAAGTTAACGGTGTGACCGCGGGAGATCAAGCGCATGTGGTCGTGGCTGCAACAGACCTCGGCATACTCAATCTGACGCGCTATGAAACACCGAAGCCAGAAGGTTGGTTTTTTGGCCAACGGAAACTCGGGCACGACGTGCGCGATTTTTATGCCCGATTAATCGATGGGATGAAGGCTGAACGCGGACGTCTTCGGTCCGGTGGCGACGGTGGCGCCGCAGAAAGCATGGCTATAGCAGGCGCGCCTCCTGTCGAAGCGACGCTCGCCCTCTTTTCTGGCGTGGTTATCGTCAATGCGGATGGTGCAGCGTCAGTGTCGTTCCCGATGCCAGACTTCAACGGTACCGTGCGCCTCACCGCGGTTGCCTGGTCGGCAAGTGGCGTCGGACATGCCGCGCGTGATGTTATTGTGCGAGATAAAGTGGCTATTACCGTCGCAGGGCCCCGTTTTCTGACGCTCGGTGATGAAGCACGCTTGCGGCTTGACCTCAATAATGTAGAAGCTCCGGTTGGCGATTACCGCGTTACCGTGGCTCGCGGTGCGCAATCTCTGGCTCAATCCATCGTATCGTTGAAGTCGGGTCAGCGCGCGACCGAGATGTTGTTATTCAAGCCTACGGATGTCGGCTTGACGACTGTCGAGGTGTCGGTGACGGGTCCCGGCGATGTGGCGATCAAACGGACGCTGACATTTGACGTCAAACCGCCTGCCGGAAATATCCGACGCTCTACAGTTGCAACGCTTTCGGCCAAGGGCGGCAAGTTGACTGTCTCGAGTGACGTTCTGGCCGATCTTGTGCCGTCCACAGCAAAAGCGACCGTCATGGTTGGGCCTATGGCCACACTCAACGTGCCTGGATTGCTGGCTGAGCTTGACCGTTACCCATACGGCTGTGCGGAACAAACTACGAGCCGCGCTCTGCCGTTGCTTTATGCCAATGATGTAGCGCGGCAGATTGGCCTCGGAGCGGATGGTGAAATCCGGCAACGCGTCGTAAGTGCGATTGCACGGCTCGGGGAAATGCAAGACTCATCCGGTGCGTTTGGGATTTGGGGGCCGGCTGACGGCGATATGTGGCTCTCTAGTTATGTGACGGACTTCCTGGTTCGGGCGCGTGAAGCCGGGCATCAGGTGGAGCCGAAGATGCTGGCATTGGCATTGGACAAACTCGCGAATAGCCTTGCGGCGGCGCCGGACGGTGACAAGACGAACGATACCCGTGCGTACTCACTCTATGTGCTGGCCCGCGCTGGACGGGCACCCATTGGCGAATTGAAGTACGCTATTGATGGGCGGCTTGATCGGTTCGGAACAGCACTCGCGCTAGCACAACTGGGCGCGGCAGCTGGATTAGTGGGCGATACGGCACGGGCTGAACTCGCGTTTGCTGCGGCCATTAAAAAGCTTGACGCAACCGACGTTGGCTTGACACGGAACGACTACGGTTCTGGATTACGTGATAGCGCGGCGGTCCTCACTTTGGCATCGGAAACGCGGATAGCGAAGTCGGCGACATCCTCGCTTGTTGATGTGATCGCAAAGGCCTATGCAGCGCGGAGCTAGAC
>JABFRJ010000340.1 GCA_013141255.1 Hyphomicrobiaceae bacterium | reverse complement strand
ATTCGCGATAATCTGACACTCAATGTCATCATGCTGCTGCATCCCATTGAGGCGATTAAACAGTGGCAGATGGGCGGATGAGGTCGTCGAATGACCGCGGCGGTACGTTTTTAGCGCAACAAAAAGGGGCCACACGAACGTGCAGCCCTTCTTTATTTCAGCGGCTGTTTGGTTCAGCCTTTGGGCGTGAAATTTTTCGCGTTGTCGGTCATCAGGCGTCCGAGTTCTTGTGCCTGCAATGAATAAGCCTGCATCATCTGCTGGGCGTAGCGGCTCTGGATCTGAAAGAGATCTTGGATATCTTTAGCGGCGGCAATTTCGGTTGCCATGTTGAAGCAGCTATCTGCGTTCTGTTTAGTGAAGCGCATGGCGCGATCTTGCACCGTTTTGAAGCCACCGGTCATTTCGTTGCCGGGGATTGCGCCGGTCCACATGCTTGACGCCTTGACCATCGCATCGAGGAACTGGGTGTAGGAGTTGCGTGCCTGCTCCACATTGCGCTCGGCGAGTTCACGCATTTGTTGGGGAATTTCAAAGGGATTTTGGTTGTTCATGGTAACCTCAGGGGAGAACGGCTGCGATTTGTCTATGGTGGATGTTAGCGTATGCCCTGTGCCCTGACCATACGCCTTGCGTTTGGAACTATTGGGCGCTGATAGCTTGGATGCCTGATGTTGCTTTCAGAGCCGTTTCAATGCGAAAGGGGTGATGCTAGCACTACCGGTTGCTCAACCTCGAGCGCGCCTATCCCGGCTGGGCCTTGGCTGCAAGGTCACAGGGGCTCGCATTTCCCCCAATCCACGCAATCCTCCCCTGCCAGATCATGCCGGTTGGCGGGATGACAGTCTCCTACGTGACGCCTACTCTCCCTGCCAATGTCCTCGTCGAGGGTCAATTTGGGTGGAGACTTGCATGGTTACTATCAAGGCTGATCGGATGTCGGCGTTTGTCGCGGATATCTTCGAAAAGGCGGGGTCTTCGCGGACTGAGGCCGAGCGCATTGGCAAGTATCTGGTGATTGCCAATTTGACCGGGCACGATAGCCATGGCGTGCAACGTGTGCCGCGGTATCTGGAATGGAAACGGCTTGGATTTGTGCGCCCTGATCAGACCGTCAAAGTCGTGACGGATACGCCCGTGTTGGCGGTGCTCGACGGATGCTACGGATTTGGCCAGACGGTGGCGCCGCAAGCGGTCGAAGTTGGCATCAAAAAGGCATTATCGATGGGGCTGGCTGCAGTTGGTCTTAGAAATGCGGGGCATATTGGCCGGGTCGGTGATTGGGCGGAAATGGCGGCGGCTGCAGGTTTGGTATCGGTTCATTTCGTCAATGCTGCTGGTAGCAATCTCGTTGCGCCGTTTGGCGGTGTTGAGCGTCGGTTTTCGACTGCGCCATTTTGTGTAGGTGTGCCTCGCCCTGGCAAGACGCCACTGGTGCTCGATTTCGCGACTTCGGTCGTGGCTGAAGGCAAAGTGTTGAACGCAAGTTTTGGCGGTAAGAAATTGCCTGACAACGCGCTTGTGGCGTCGGATGGTGAGATCAGCGGTGATCCGCATGTGCTTTATGGTGACTATGCGCCCGCAGAGCTGCGCGACTATAGGAAGGGTGCTGGTGCTATTCGTGCATTTGGCGATCACAAAGGATCGGGCTTGGCCTTTATGTGCGAATTGCTCGGTGGGTCACTAACTGGAACGGGCGCGACCGAAGAGGGCCGTCAGTTTGCTAATGGAATGCTCTCGTTTTACATCGATCCGCAGAAGATCGATCCTGATGGGTTCTTTTCGAAGGATGTCGCGCGGTACACATCGTTCGTCAAAGGTTCTAAACCAATTGCGCCTGATGGCGAGGTGCTCGTGCCGGGCGAACAAGAAGAGCGGATGCGGGCCGAACGAGGTGCGCAAGGTTTGCCGCTTCCGGATAACACATGGGCCGCCATCAAAAATGCAGCATGCGAGGTCGGATTGAGTGACGCGCGTATTGCTCAAGTTACAGCTTAAGGAAACAAGGCTCATGATTGACGCTGCACTTTTGAAACAACTCGCGACGTTCGACACGCCGACGATATGTAACGCGCTTGAAATTGTCGCACCTGAGCGCTGGTTGACGGGTTACACAGTAAAGCCGCTGGTCTGCCCGTTTCCAGATTTGCCACCAATGGTTGGATACGCCAAGACTGTAGCGATCCGTGCCACGCATCCAAATGAGGTGACTGGCGCTGCCGCGCGTGAGCAGCGCATTAAATATTATGAGTACATGGCGTCTGCGCCCGCACCGAGCATCGCGGTGTTGCAAGATTTGGATGGGCATGACGTTGGCTTCGGCGCGTTTTGGGGTGAAGTCCAGAGCACCGTGCATAAGGCGCTTGGGTGTGCTGGTGTCATCACTGATGGCAGCATTCGCGACATTCCGCAGTGGGCGCCTGGGCTGGCGGTTTTGGCGGGGTCTATCGCGCCGAGCCACGCGCGCGTGCACTTAGCTGAGTTCGGGAAGCAGGTTCGCATTCATGGAATGGTGGTGCGCTCAGGCGATCTTATACATGCTGACCGCCATGGTGCTGTTGTTATTCCAGAAGCTGCGGCTGCCAAAATCCCTGCCGCGTGTGATCTGTTAGTGAGGAAAGAAGCGGTCATTCTCGATATGGCCAAGAAGCCGGGATTTCACGTTGGCATGCTGCGCGATGCTTTGGCAAAGCAAGACGAAATTCACTGAACACCGCGCACGCGAATGAAAATTTAGGGATGCATCATCATGCGTAAAAACGAATTCAAGAAGCTTTTGCAGAGTGGTAAGCACGGTCTCAATGGTTGGATTGCTGTGCCGAATAGCTATCAGGCCGAGGTTTACGCGGCCCAAGGTTTTGATGCCTGCACAATCGACATGCAGCATGGCGCGCCACAGATGTCAGATGTGATCCCGCTGTTGCAAGCTATCTCGCTTTCCGGGGTTACACCTATGGTGCGGGTGCCATGGAACGAGCCGAGCCATATTCAGCGTGTGCTGGATATGGGCGCTTACGGTGTCATTTGTCCGATGATCAATACGAAGGCCGAGGCTGAAGCGTTCGTGTCGTCGGGTCGTTATCCGCCGATGGGTGCGCGGTCAAACGGACCTTATCGTGCGTCGCAGTATGGTGGTGCTGACTATCAGCCAAATGCCAATGACGAGATCATGCTGTTTGCGATGATTGAGACGCGGGAGGCGATGAAAAACCTGGATGCTATTCTCTCCGTTCCTGGTCTCGATGGTACGTATGTAGGCCCAAGCGACTTGTCGCTGAGCTATGGTCGTCCGGCCATTCTCGACGTGACCGATCCGGAAGTGTTGGCAGAAATGAAAGCGATTGCGCAAAAGACACGCAAGGCGGGCAAAATTGCTGGTGCCCATACCGACGGGGCTAAGACAGCCAAAAAGCGGTTCGACGAGGGCTATCACTTCTGCACGCTCTTTAACGACATTCGCGTGTTGGCGATGGCGGCGCAAAACATGGTGCGTGAAGCTCGGGGGCTCGAAAAAGCCGAAGCATCTAAGTCGTATTGATTTGATGCTTGAGGCGTGACGATGTCGTGCTGACCGATCCGCAGCTTCCACCGATGTTCACTGGACACCCAATCAAGACACCTGATCGGGTACTTCCGTTCGCGTGCTCGGGAGCGGCTGCTGGACGGCTTGGGGCGGGTGACTTCATCTGGGCTCGGAACACAACGCAGATCGAATGTGCGCTTGTGCTTGAGCCTGAGGTTGGGCTTGCCCGTTCTTTGCAGATGGCTGTGGTGATGGAAGTTGCTCTAGCGGAAGCACTGGGGAGCGTTTGTCCGCCACAGGTTTCGGTGGAGTTTCGTTGGCCGGGGTTGATCCTTGTCAATGGTGGTATCGCGGGTTCGGTTCGGTTAGCCGCGCCGCGTCAAAAGGCAGGTGCCCATGGTTTTGAGCAGGTTCCGCCTTGGTTGGTGATTGCGATGAATCTTGATTTGAAGCATCCAGATCGTCACGGAGAGCCGGGTGATCTGGTGGAGCGCACGTCGCTGTATGAAGAGGGCGCCGGTGAGGTCGATCGTAACGCCGTTTTGGAAGCGCTTGCTCCACGTCTGTTGGCTTGGATCCACACGTGGCTGGAGGATGGGTTTCGCCCAATCCACGAGCAGTGGTTGTTTCGGGCTGAGGGCCGTGTTGCGGCAATGAAATTTAGTGATTTTAGCGGCCTAGTGCTCGGTCGGGACGAGGCTGCCGGGCTGGTCTTGAAGACAGATGGTGGGGCTGTGCAAATTCTACCGTATCATCCCAGTATCGTTTGGGATGGTGTCGAGGCTGCTCAGTGAGATTTTTACGGACGATCCGGTTCGACGAGACGGACACCCGGGTTTTTGGGCGTGTGGCCGAGCCTGGGGAGTGGGCCGTGCCGGGAGGTTTTGAGTTCAGTCGGGTGCGTGCGGGAGAACTGTCGGGGAAGATGCGGCAAGCGTTTGCCAATGGGTTCCTGGGGGTGTCGTCGTTCGGACGTTCGACATTTGCGACGGTTGGCGAGGCGAATGCAGACGAGCGAGCGTATATAGAAACCGCTCTGGCGCAGCACTTTGTCGATGTTTATGGCGCGCCTGATTTGCTCCAAGCGCGTGTGGCGGCCAGGGAGGAGATGACGTTTGTCGATGATCTCTGTGCTTCTGCCGCGTTGAATACGGTCTTGACCTTGCGTCGCCAATTCGCAGACAACGGGGAAATTCGCGAAGAGTTCCGTGTCATTGCGCCACCCTCCCAAGGGCCGCAACACACACGCATCTGGAAGATTGAAACCGATGGCACATGAATTTTGGAAATCGGCTGGGCTCCATCTGACTGAACCGTCAGCTGAGGGGTGGGCGGCGATTACACCGCAACTTCTCCGGGCCTATTGGACGCGACCGGAGGTCCACCCCGTCGAAGAGTCTAATGATTTTGAGATAGGTCTACACGAAGCGCTGCTGGTTGATCCTATGCGGTCAGTGTCTGAAGCTGATCTCGCCGCGCTCGAGGATCCTGACGCGATTGAGACATATCGAATTATCCTGGCGTTTCGCGATGTTTTGATGAGTGCTGGTACTGTCGAGGGCGCGTACCTTAAGTTGGTGCGTGGACACAAAACGACAGCTCCTATCCCTCCCGTTTTTCTCGACCAAATGGTGCATCTGATTTTGCGCAACGCGCTTAAGGATTGTGGTGATCCTTTGCGACTGCGGGCGGCTGAGATCTTTTTTCGCGAGCAAACCGTCTCGACGCCAGATGGGCGATTGATGCTTGCGGACGAAGAAATTGTTGAAATGCAAAGCAAGAGTCAAAATATTGGTCTCGCGCAATTGCTGGCAGAGACAGCTACGCCGGCGAAGTCGATCGCGCTCGACGTGCTCGACGAGGAGAATAAGGCGCTCTATTGGGGGCGGTCAGATCGGTTTGATACGGTGATCGATTTCCGGTTTGAGCAACCTGCCCTTGATGCGTTTGCTCGGGTTGTTGAGGTTTGGCTCAAGCATATGATCGGTGTGTCGGTGCGAGTCGAGCCTCGCCCCAAGGTCGAAGATCGGGATTGGCGATGGCATGTCGGGCTTGATGCGCAGGCAACGAAACTGCTCAATGCGCTCTATGAAGGCCGTGATGTTAGTCTCGATCAAATGTCGCAAATTGTCGGCCTCTTTCGCATGCGTTTTGATGACGAAAGCCGATTGATTGAGCGGGTGCGTGGCAAGCCGGTTTATTTGGCGTTGGCTAAAGACGCGGAAGACTGTGTGCGAATGAAACCTCAAAATTTGCTGGTCAATCTACCGTTTGTGGCGTCGTCTTGATGTGCGCAGATTAAGACAAAAAATCGTCTGACGTTTTGGGCGACTTGGGGGAGGTCGTATCGGTTTTGGCGTCCGCCAAATAGTCGGCGGTTGTGCGAACCATTGGTCGGCTGCCGAGCTTCATTGGATCATTTCCTTGTTCAGATAGAGCGATCACACGGCAATTATCGCACATCTTTATAAGGTCGATCTGTTCTGGGCTTTTGAACATGGCGTGACGGCCCTGCAACTTCTCAATCACACGATTGATGGTGGATTTGGTGCCGAACGGTTTGGCGCAACTGATGCAATGGAACGGCTCCTCGGCTTTCATCACCACGGGGCTGAGGGCAGCGGTTGTGAAATTGTAGCCTGGTTCCAATGTTATGACTTGCTCGGGGCAGGTTGCGACGCAGATGCCGCATTGGACGCAGGCGGCCTCTGTAAATGAGAGTTCGGGACGCTCGGGATTATCGGCAAGGGCGTTGGCTGGGCAGGCGCCGACGCAGGCGAGGCATAACGTACAGCCATCAGTTTTGATTGCAATGCGGCCATAGGGAGACTGTTTCGGTAAGGCGATCCAATCCTGCGGCTTAGGTGCTGCCGTGTGCAGTTTGCCCATAACCGTTCGCGCAAGGTCGCGTTTGGTGCTGATCGAAGCGAATGCTGTCGGCGTAATCACGTTGCGCCTCGATAGTGTTTTTAGATGGCTGTCGAGTTCATCGGGGTCTGAGGTTACGATGAGTGCAGCGCCGTTGGGTGTGTATCCTAG
>JABFRJ010000176.1 GCA_013141255.1 Hyphomicrobiaceae bacterium | reverse complement strand
TATGTCCGCCGAGTTCGTCGCCAGCCTTAAGTGCACGTTCAAGGTTGATCCGCGCGCCGGGCTGCCATGCATCAAGCGTGGTCATCCCCAGCGTCTCATTGGACACATCGAGCGTGTATGTCGAACCTACACCCTCCGCCTTCAGCGATGTAACCGTAAGGCAGCACCCGTCATGGGCAATTGACGCCCCAAGAGCAATCGACGCAGCCGGATACACGCTCCGGATCGTAAACACGCCCCCTGCCCGCGCGACGACCACACCTATGTCCGTGATAATGCCCGTGAACATGCAACCCAAATCCCGTAGCGCTCGCCCGTTGTGCTCAATTGTCGAGATCGCCCACCATACCCCGTTCCAGCCCACACCGCGAGTGCCCCCAATATTGACACCGATCAATGACGCGCCGCTCCCGCTCCTGCACATGCCGAGTGCAACCGCATTGATCAGGAAATCAGCAATGACGACGAAAGATTGGCCAACTGAAACCCGCACGTTGTCCGCCATGTTGCGCGACCTGCGCGCAGGCGCACCCGAGGTCATGAAAACCTTTGGCGCCATGGCTCAAGCCGCAACCGCCCCCAAAGCCCTCGACACCAAAACCAAAGAACTCATTGCCCTCGCTATTGGCGTCGCTACCCGCTGCGATGACTGTATCGCTTTCCACGCCAAAGCAGCCGTCGATCAAGGGGCCACCGAAGCCGAAGTTTCAGAAACGCTGGCCATGGCCGTCTACATGGGGGCAGGTCCGTCAGTCATGTACGCAAGCCACGCCCTCCAGGCCTACCGTCAATTCGCCGAAGCCAAACAGCCAAAACCTGAGTAGCTCCCGCGGAGAGACAGTGGCCGATGACGCGGCAAACCCATTATCCGGTTTGCCGCAATCGCATATCAATCCATGCCCGGGTCTGCATTGCCAAGATGCAGTCCAATCTCCTTCGCCGCGCGTTCGAATTGTTCCATGGCGTCTGTGTAACGCCCGTCGCCACAGGCGCGACGAGCCGCCATTCGCCACTCGGCAGCCACGACATAGCGCTGCGCCGGTAACTCCTGCGATAGGATCGAATCCGACAACACACTTTCCAGTTTCAGGTCCTGATTAGCGCACTGCGCCAATCCGCGATGCATCGCTACATCAGCGCGAGCGAGACTGATCGGCAAGATCAGCGCAGCCAAAACCGCGACCGATGCAGTTGCAGCTAAAGGCATACGCAGGCAACTGCTTTGAATGGAACGGCGTATCATTGGAGGTCTCCATGTGTTTGGTTACCGTCGGTATCGGCCACATGGACGTTTCTGTAAGTTCCCTGAGACACAGCGGGAAAACGCGCCCGCCTCCAAGTTCGCCAAAAAATACAACAGCTAGCAGTTATACGGCTACTCCCGCACCCGCATGATCAACCACCAGGCCACGTGCCGCCCGCTCCAGCGCTACGCGCATCTCTTCCGGCACCGCCGCTTTGGTCCAAGCTTTTGGGTCAATATAGACGTTGACCGTCTCAGCCGTCGCGATCAGTTCTCCCGTCGCCGCACGCTTCAAAACATATTCCAGCGTAAACGACGTCGTACCTAATTTCGCAGTCGTGACAGCAATCTCGACCACGTCATCAAATCGTGCCGGTCCCTTCCATTCGATTAACAGCCGCACCACCTGAAACTCAAAGCTACCGTCAAACATATCCTTGGGCTTCAGCGCGTGCCGCAAAAATTCCGTCGCAGCAAGGTCCACATATTCGCCATACCGCGCATTATAGACCACACCCTGCTGATCGCATTCGCCATACCGCACGCGCAGGAAATATCGAAACGGCTTGGCAGTCATGCGTCTCTCCGTTGAAAAATCTGTACCCGATCCGGCCCCACATTGAATTGGTCTGCAGCGCTGAACCCAAGCTTTGCAAAATACGCGGCAGGCGCAGTTGGCAACACTGTCCGCATCGTGCCCCGACCGCGCTCAGGTGCCACGGCAACGATCACTTCATCAACCAACCCTGCGGCCAGGAACGACGACCACATCCGTGGTCCGCCTTCGACCAGAAGTCGCGTGATGCCATTTTTCGCGAGTGCCGCCAACAAAGCGTCGAGCTTAACGCCACCCTTGCCATCGCTCACATCGCCAAGCGCTGCTACCCCTGATGGCACGCGCAGTCCTTCCACCGCCGATGCAACCCAAATACGCGGCTTTCCGTCTTGTGTGCGAAATGCCTTGCAATGAGCCGCATCCCCAATCGTGCCGACAATCACACGATCTGGCGACCGATCAGCAAGCCCCGGCAGCCTGCAATCCAATTGTGGATCATCTGCCCTAAGCGTACCCGCGCCTACCAGAATGGCGTCCGCTTCCGCCCGCAATAGATGCGCGAACGCTCGTCCCTCAACACTCGTTACCCACACCGGCGCACCATCGCCCTCGGCGATCGCAAACGCGCTATCGAGCGCCATTTTGATTTGTACAAACGGCCGCGCCTGTGTCAGCCGCAAAACATGCCCGCGCGTCACCCACGCGGCGTCCTCACTCAGCAGTCCCACATCAACCTGCACGCCTGCATCGCGCAACTGCTGAAACCCTCGGCCCGCAACAACAGGATTGGGATCGGCAAGCGCACACACCACGCGCTTCAAGCCCGCCGTCTGCATGGCGTCTGCGCACGTCGGCACGCGGCCTGTATGTGCGCACGGCTCCAGCGTGACATACATTGTTTTGCCACGTGCCCGTTCACTGGACAGCTCACCCCCACGTCGCAACGCTTCTTTTTCAGCGTGCGGACGCCCCCCCGGTTGCGTCCATCCCCGCGCAATCACCTCGCCCGTGACTTCATCTGCAATCACCGCACCCACGGAGGGATTAGGTGCCGTCGAGCCA
Source organism: Hyphomicrobiaceae bacterium (assembly GCA_013141255.1). Taxonomy (GTDB): domain Bacteria; phylum Pseudomonadota; class Alphaproteobacteria; order Rhizobiales; family Hyphomicrobiaceae; genus JABFRJ01. Next base: position 3,724 of record JABFRJ010000176.1, on the reverse strand, counting down.
AGCCCGCGCCGCGCCATCTCAAGCGCGATCCGCATCATGTGAACGTCAAATTTTTGCCCCGGCGTCATCACCCTATGGCTTTCTATCAGTCGGCGTCAGTGCCCCTAAATCGCTTGGAAGTTCAGACGCATTTTTCTCAAGCCCGCTGGCAATTTCGCGCAGAACTTCCTGGAAGTCATTGGCGGCGCGGAAATCGCGATAAACCGACGCGAACCGCACATACGCCACTGCATCGACGCCTTTAAGCGCCTCCATCACTAATTCGCCAATCGCTGTCGATGGAATTTCCCCTTCCCCCATGCTTTCCAATTGCCGGGCAATCCCAGACACCATGCGCTCAATCCGCTCCGTTGGAATTGGCCGTTTCCGCGCCGCCGTCTCCACCGATCGAAACAGCTTATCGCGATCAAACAGCACGCGTCGCCCGCTGCGCTTGATCACCACCAACTCGCGCATCTGCACGCGCTCAAACGTCGTAAAACGCCCGCCGCAATCCTCGCACACCCGCCGCCGCCGGATCGATTGCCCTTCGTCACTTGGCCGGCTGTCTTTCACTTGCGTCTTATCCGACGCGCAGTACGGGCAATGCATGAAGTCTCCGCTGAAAGGGCCGCTGATCAACGCCAGACCCACGCTTCGGTGATCTGCCCAATTTGACTAGTCCAGTTTGATTAGCCGTGTGTTGCCGCAAGCGTCAAGCTCAAGGGGGCGCTGATAGCTTTTAGGACCGGGCGCACCTATCGAGTAGCCCATCTAGTCAGGGCGTAATATTGGGCACAACAAGGCGCGCAAGGTTTTGCAGCGATTGCTGCCAGCCTAGGTAACACGCCGCCAGCGGAATGACGCTGGGAATGCCCGCTTGCTCGATCGTCAACTCGGTACCAACAACCACCGCAGTCAGATCAACGGTCACCTGCATCAGTCCCGGCAAATTCGGATCATCGAATTTGTCCGTATAGCGCAGTCGCTTGTTTGGCACGAGTTCGAGGTATTCCCCACCGAACGAATGGCCGCTACCAGTTGTAAAATTTGTGAACGACATCCGAAAGGTACCGCCGACGCGTACGTCCATATGATGGACCTTTGCGGTAAAGCCTTCTGGCGGTATCCATTGCGCCATCGCGTCTGCGTCGAGAAACGCCCGATATAATTTTTCCGGAGGCGCCGAAAACACCCGGTGCAACCGTACGGTATTGTTCTCAATTGTCTTCGTTGTGTTTGCCATGAGCAAAGTTTACCACGCCGCTGAAACACTGCAATATATGGAATGGCGCGCGCAAGGGTTGCACGCTGCCCCGCTGCCGAGGTCATGCACACATTTACGGCTTGGCCTTGCCGTCTGCTGCCTGTCCACCCGTCGCCTGCCCACCCGCTGCTTCCGCCGCCAGCACACGCAGCTTTTCGATGGTCACGCGATGCGCCTCATATTCAGGCCGCAACGTCGACTGCTCCGTCGCAACCGCTGCCGAAAATTGAGCCAGTATTTTCGGAAGCAGCGCCGTATCTCCACTAACCCGGGCAACTTTGTAGGCGAGGTCGAGACCAAGGAGATGGTTCGGCGTCTCTTTTTCGAGTATTTTAATCTGCGTCCGCACGGCATCGAGATTGCCAAGTACCAACCCAACCAATCCGATGTGATACTGCGCATCCCCGTCCAATGCCTCGACGCGCCTGTAGGCGTCGAGCGTCATGGGCGCGAATTGCTTGGCCTGCGCCGCGTCTCCGCTTTCCTCTGCCGCCATAACGCGATTGAACAGCCGATCAGCCGCTTCCCACGGTGTCATTGACGCCAAATCGATCTGCTGCGGATCTTGCCCTACCGGTTGGGCCGCTGGTCGTGACGCGGCGACATCAGTCGCGGGCGCAGTCACAGTTGCCGTGCGAGGTTGTCGGACTTGTCCGCCAATAGCATAGAATAAAATACCCGTTGCCATTGCGATCAGGGCAGCAAGCCCTGCAAAGAGCCGCCACTGCGACAGTGCAGGGGATGCCATCGCGCCCCGGTGCACTCCAGATTGGCGCGCGCCACAGTCATGACAAAATTTAGCGCCGTCCGCGAGCACCGCCCGACATGCGGGGCAGACGGCCGACTTCGGTGTAAGAGTTATATCGGACATGACGGACGCCTCGATCAACTAGTCAAAAAAAACGAACTCGGTCGCCGCGCACATTTCGCTCCATGGCGCGTCACGACGAATGCAGTTCTCTCCACATACAGCCCCACCAGCGCATGCCGCGTCAGTGCCGTACGCCCCAATTTTAGCAGGCCATCGCACTAGATCGGCGGCCGCTCTCAATAAATCGGGAACCGTTTGCACAGCGCCATCGCCTGCTCTTTCACGCGCTGTTCAATCTGCGCGTCACCAGCATCGCCGTTCTTGGCCACGCCATCGAGCACCTGCACGATCATCTGCCCGATCTCTTTGAACTCTGCCTGCCCAAACCCGCGCGTCGTGCCCGCAGGCGTACCAAGCCGAATACCCGAGGTGATAAACGGGCTCTTTTCATCGAACGGCACGCCATTCTTATTGCAAGTGATGTGCGCGCGCCCGAGCGCAATCTCCGAAGCTTTCCCCGTCAGCTTCTTCGGACGCAAGTCCACGAGCAACAGATGATTGTCCGTCCCGCCCGTCACGATGTCGTACCCGCCGTCCTTGATCGTCGCCGCCAGCACCTTGGCATTGTCCACCACGGCGCGCGCATAAACCTTGAACTCCGGCTGCAGCGCTTCCTTGAACGCCACCGCCTTAGCCGCGATAATATGCATCAGTGGCCCGCCCTGCAGCCCCGGGAACACCGCCGAGTTGATCTTCTTCGCAAGATCTTCGTCATTGGTCAGGATCAAGCCACCACGCGGCCCGCGCAACGACTTGTGCGTCGTCGTCGTCACCACGTGCGCATGTGGCATCGGACTCTCATGCACGCCACCGGCGACGAGGCCGGCGAAATGCGCCATGTCCACCAGAAAATAAGCGCCGATCTTATCAGCGATCTGCCGGAAGCGCGCCCAGTCCCACGCCCGCGCGTAAGCCGAACCGCCACCAATGATCAGCTTCGGCTTGTGCTTAAGCGCCAGCTCCTCGACCTTGTCCATGTCGATCATCTGCGTGTCGCGCCGCACATCATACGGCACCACCTTGAACCACTTCCCGCTCATGTTGACCGCCGAGCCGTGCGTCAAATGTCCGCCACACGCCAGATCGAGCCCCATGAACGTATCGCCCGGCTGTAACAGCGCCAGGAACACCGCTTGGTTCATTTGGCTGCCCGAGTTCGGCTGCACGTTGGCGAATTTGGCACCGAATAGTTGCTTCGCCCGCTCAATCGCCAGATTTTCCGCCTGATCGACGAACTGGCAGCCACCGTAATAGCGTTTGCCCGGATAGCCCTCGGCGTATTTGTTGGTCAGAACCGAGCCCGCCGCCTCCAGCACCGCACGCGATACGATGTTTTCCGACGCGATCAGCTCGATTTCGGTCTGCTGCCGCTCAAGTTCCCGCGTCATCGTGCCGTAAAGCTCCGGATCAGCCTCAGCCAACGGCGCTGTGAAAAAGCCCTCTGTTTTCAACGGAGTTGAAGTGGATACACGCTTCGGGGCAGATGACATTGGAACCTCGCGGACGGTCGGGCAGGATGGCAGGATCATTGAAATCGCCGCCTCCTTAGCACGCCCCCCCGCACCGCAACAAGGATCGGGGATTAGCTGCAACGAACGCCACTGAAA
>JABFRJ010000030.1 GCA_013141255.1 Hyphomicrobiaceae bacterium | reverse complement strand
GCCTTGGGCCGACGAGGGCGACTGCGCGACCGGAGCGGAAGCTCCGCCCCGACCGGAGTGCGCCGACGCGCATCGCGCGTCGAACAGCGCACGTGAGGTCAAAAGAAGTGAGGTCAGAATAGAACTTTCACTTGGCTCAAGCATTGAATAAAACCTGCGAGGTCTTCCATGGGTCCAGAATGTCGGACCACCGAACCGCCCGACGCGGTGATGGCTTCGGTGATCATAAGATTTTCGGCCAAGTCGAAATCCTCGATTTGGATGTCAGCGCGGTCACAATCCTCCGGCGCAAAACCATGCTCACGGAACGCGCGTGCACGTGCAGCAAAATCGCTGGGAGCATTGCTGTACCCGAACACCGGTCGACCCAGCGCCCGCATAAAACCAACTTCGAACGCAGTGCCAGAATCCATCGACACACCACGAAACGGCGTCAGGTTTGCAATCAACACATCCGCGCGCCGCATCAAACCTTCGTTGGCGGCAGAAATCCGCGCCGCCTGCGCGTGCTTCGTCAAACCCGACAAATCAAGCGCCGCATCCAGTGGAAACAATCCCTCAAATCCATGCGCGTCGCACAGCGCCACTTTGGCGCGTCCTGCAGCAATAGGATCAGGCAAGAAAACCTCTGGCCCCGCGAGGTATATGCGGCGTCGCATGGACGACAATTGCGTCAATGTCTCAGACAATACTTTGGACGACGCCATAGGTTGCTCCCGCGCACCATGAGGCCAATGATTTTTTGACCTGAACTATGCACAAGGGACACAACTCAGGACCGCAAATCAAGACTACACTCCAAAATCGTCCATCATCGCGTAACCCCGCCAAATCGAGCTAACCACACAGAACTCCGGCCAACTCCGCATGCAATCGTCCACTACCCTCACAGCATCAGGCGTCTGGCGCGGCCTCAAAATGGCGTTGCCCTACGCAGCATCATCAGGCGTTTACGGATTGGCATTCGGATTGCTCGCCAATCAAACCGGGTTGTCGGTCGCCGAATCCGTCGCCATGAGCGCCTTGGTTTTTTCCGGCACTGCGCAAATCGCAGTCTTGCAATCATGGGCGAGCAACCCTTCGCTCATCGCTATCACGCTCACGGTTCTGATCGTCAACCTACGCTACATCCTGATCGGCGCTTCGCTGAGACCTTGGCTCGGTCAATTGAGCCCGCTCAAATCAACCGCAGCACTGCTGACCATTGTCGATGGCAGTTACGCCATCGGCATGCGCGAACATGCCAAAGGCGAAAATGACGCGGGCGTTCTCGCAGGCGCTGGCATCATAAGTTTCACGGGTTGGGTCGTCGGCACAGGGCTCGGATTCTATATGGGCAGCCTCGTCCCCAATCCCAAAGTCATCGGATTGGATTTCGTCGTCATCGCTTTTTGCGCCTCGACCACAGCACTTATGCTGGGCACGACGCGCGATTTCTTGCCCGCGGCCGTCGCACTCATCGCCGTCGTTGCCTGCGAGATCTGGGCACCAGGACCATGGTCCGTCGTAGTCGCAGCACTGAGCGCTTTGCTTACAGCCGCACTTCGTCACAAGTCACCGCCATCCGCAGACGCTGAGGCCGCCAACGCATGACCTTTGATCAAACCATCCTGATCATCATTGCCGTCATGACCGCAGCCGCAGCCGCATGCCGTCTCGCTGGCTTCTGGTTCATGCGCTTGATCCCAATCACGCCACGCGTGGAAGCCGGTCTCAAAGCCATTCCAATCGCCGTCATGATTGGCATCATTGTGCCGCCAGTTATAAAAGGTGGCATCCCAGAAACCGTCGGTTTGATCGCAACCATGGCAGTGGTAAAGCTCGGTGCTAATGATCTGATCGCCGTTTTAATAGGCATGGCATCGGTCGCCGCGACGCGAGCACTGCTCTAGGACCAATTCTGTGAGACATGCGGTCTCACGCCCTGTCCACAGCATGCGCTTGGCCGAACCCCAAGCTTTCCATAACTGATGACATCTGCTAGACGGGTCAACGATTCCTGATCGTGATGGCCTTAGCGCCGCACTCTCGTCTCTAAAAGATGGGTTTTGCCCTTCCACCGAGCAAGAGAGCGGGCGGATACGGCTATCTCAACCGGTCCACGATGACTGATCTACGACCACTGATCTACGACCCCCGATTTACTACCCCCGATTTACTACCCAGGAGGTTCACGCCATGGCGAAACGCCCCATCCTCGATGAAAGCTCCGTCGGCCTGACGTTTGATGACGTCCTACTCGTACCGCGCCCATCCGACATCCTACCCTCGCAAGTCGATGTCGGCACCAAGATCACCAAGACAATCTCGCTGCGCATTCCTGTGCTGTCATCGGCCATGGACACAGTCACCGAAGGCCGCCTCGCTATCGCCATGGCCCAGTCCGGCGGCATCGGCGTCATCCATCGCAACTTGGAAGAAGCCGAACAAGCTGAACAGGTGGCGATGGTCAAACGCTACGTCGCCGGCATGGTCATCAATCCCATCACCATTGAGCCAGGCGCAAAACTCGCCGACGCCCTCAAACTGATGGATGTCCACAACATCTCCGGCATCCCTATTGTCGAAGGTGGCAAAGGCGGCAAGCTCGTCGGCATTCTAACCAACCGTGACGTGCGCTTCGCCACCAATCCAGCAACGCCCGTATCTGAATTGATGACCAAAGACAAACTCGTCACCGTGCGTGAGAACGTCGACCGCGACGAAGCTAAACGCCTGTTGCATCATCACCGTATCGAAAAGCTGCTCGTCGTCGATAACGCTTACCGTTGCATCGGTTTGATCACCGTCAAAGATATCGAGAAAGCTCAGCGTTTCCCCAACGCCTGCGTCGACGAGCAAGGCCGTCTGCGCGTTGCCGCCGCGACAACCGTAGGCGATATGGGCTTCTCCCGCGCCGAACGCTTGATCGCTGCCGGCGTCGATGTCATCGTCGTCGATACGGCCCACGGACACAACGCCTCGGTCCTCGCAACCGTTACGCGTATCAAAAAGTTGTCAAACAAAGTCCAAGTGATCGCCGGCAATGTCGTAACAGGAGACGGCACCAAAGCCTTGATTGATGCGGGCGCGGACGGCGTTAAAGTGGGCATCGGTCCAGGCTCCATCTGCACCACGCGCATCGTCGCGGGCGTCGGCATGCCACAACTGACCGCCATCATGGAAACTGTGGAAGAGGCTCAAAAGCAGGGTATTCCGATCATCGGCGACGGCGGCATTAAGTTTTCTGGCGATATCGTTAAAGCCCTTGCTGCAGGCGCCAGCGCGGTGATGATCGGCTCGCTTCTCGCCGGTACCGACGAAAGCCCTGGCGAAACCTATCTCTACCAAGGCCGCACCTACAAAGCCTATCGAGGTATGGGCTCACTCGGCGCCATGGCACGCGGCTCAGCCGACCGCTATTTCCAAGCCGAAGTGCGCGATCAGTTAAAACTCGTGCCCGAAGGCATCGAAGGTCAAGTGCCATACAAAGGTCCCGTCGATGCAGTATTGCACCAACTTGTGGGTGGCCTTCGCGCCGGTATGGGCTATGTCGGTGCCCACACCTTGAATGACCTGCGCGAACGCGCCCGCTTCGTCCGTATCTCTCCCGCAGCCATGCGCGAAAGCCATACCCACGGCGTCGGCATCACACGTGAAGCGCCGAACTATCCCGGCAATATTTGACGCCGACTACTCGTCTTTGAGTGGCCGCACGTCTTTCCGATCCAATGCCGAGGAGCGGGTTGATTGTCCGCCCGACCTAGGCTTAAGCTGATGCACGTTATAGGCATCAGCGGCAGGGTCGGCCAACGGCGCACCGCTTTGCCGCTCATGCCGCGACACATAGCAATTGCCAATCACCAACACATCCATCTCGGTGCGAAGAAAACAGGCGATAGCTTCCTCGGGCTTGGCAACGATGGGCTCCTGCTCGTTAAAGCTCGTGTTGATCAGAACTGGAACGCCTGTCAGACGACCGAACGCCGTGAGCAACGCGTGGTAACGCGGGTTGTCCCGCGCCGACACGGTCTGAATGCGACCAGTACCATCCACGTGTACGGCAGCAGCAATCAAATGCCTTTTGTCCGGCCTCACGCGTGGCGCCAGTGTCATAAAAGGATCGGGCTGCGAAATTTCAAAAAATTCTGCCGCGCGCTCCTCGGGAATCGCCGGAGCAAAAGGCCGAAACGTCTCGCGTTTTTTGATCAACCGATTGATACGCTCGCGGATGTCGATCGATCGAGGGTCCGCCAAGATCGAACGATGTCCGAGAGCTCGAGGTCCAATTTCAAAACGTCCTTGAAACCAACCAACGACACGACCATCAGCCAAATCCCGCGCCGCACGTCCCACCAACGCTGCATCTGGCATAACATCGAACGCTAGGTTTGCAGTACTTAGCGCTCGCTCGATAGCGTCGTCGACATACGCACTACCATAGTACGCATGTGTCATCACGGTTGTACGCGGCAGCCCAAGAGTTTGATGCGAATGCCACAGCGCAGCCCCAAGCGGCGCTCCAGTATCAGATGCAACCGGCGGCACCCAAAGCCGCTCGATACCAGCCTCCGCCAGCACTCGACCATTGGCCACACAATTGAGCGCCACACCGCCTGTCAAAACCAAATTGCGCGCGCCAAAGCGTACAAGCAGACCTCGCACCAGCGCCAGAATGCGCTCCTCCACCACGGCTTGCAGTGCAAACGCTAAATCGCGATGTCGGTCTTCCAGTGGTGCTCCCATCTCGCGCCGTGCACCAAAAGCCGCGATGAATTTCGCAGTCACTGGCTCAATCTGGCCGTACCGGTCATAGCTGAAGTAGTCCATGTTGACCTGATACGCGCCATCAGGTGCCTCCCGCAGCACATCACGAAACACCGAAACGAAGCGCTCGCCACCATAAGCCGCGAGAGCCATGACTTTGCCCTCGTCGCCAAACCCCTCAAAACCCAAATGCTCGGTCACAAACGTGTAGACCAACCCCAACGAGTTGAAGACACCAGTCTTCCACACCCGTTCAAGTCGATTGCCGCGTCCGAGATACGCGCTCGACGCCGCATCGTCGCCGTAACCATCCATCACAAGCACGAGCGCATCATCGAATGGCGAAACAAAAAACGCCGCCGCATGCGCATCGTGATGCCCAACACCAAAAATCGACGGCAACGACGACTGCGAGACTTTGAAATGCTGAGCCAAACCCCGAGCGATGTAGCGCTCAAGAAACACGATCTGATTACGTTGCGGTGGGTGCGCACGAGCGTGCAACAAATTGAGACTGGCCGGAATCCGCCGCAACAACGACCATGCAACCGTCTGCCTCAGTCGACGCGTATTCCACGGCAAGGCAATGGCATCAACATCTGCAAGCTTCAATCCACGCTCGTCAAAGGCGGCCGACAAACTGAGCGACGGAAAACTTTTGGTTCTCTTGATACGATTAAAGCGCTCTTCTTCGAGCACCAACTCCGGCACGCCGTCCTTGACCAGCGCCAGACCGCTGTCATGCGTTTCAGAAACGATGCCAAGAACACGCATGGAAGGCTCAGTTCACCCCATCAGGCCAAATGCTCGTTGGGTAGATTTACCGAGCAATGTCAATGAAGTCGAGCATTCCCTGGCAATGGCTCCCTGCCAGTCGATTACCCACCGATGCAGTGCAGCGAGCACAGCAGAAATAAGAGCGAAGAGACACGATCAAGTTAATGAGCAATCGCCTTGCCGATCTCTTCGGTCATCTTCTTGGCATCGCCAAGCACCATCACCGTGTTGTCGCGATAGAATACCGAGTTGTCGATGCCAGCATATCCAGACGCCAGCGAGCGTTTATTGAACAACACCGTGCCCGCTTTCCAAACCTGCAGCACCGGCATGCCATAAATCGGCGAGGTTTTATCCTCTTCCGCTGCAGGATTGACCACGTCATTAGCGCCAATCACGTAAACAGCGTCCGCTTGGCTGAACTCTGAGTTGATGTCCTCCAGCTCAAAGACCTCATCGTAGGGCACGTTGGCTTCAGCCAACAGCACGTTCATATGCCCAGGCATTCGGCCTGCAACCGGGTGAATCGCGTATTTAACTTCGACGCCAGCCTTTTTGAGATTGTCCGCCATCTCGCGCAACGCATGCTGCGCCTGTGCAACCGCCATCCCATAACCTGGCACAATGATAACCTTGCCCGCGTTCTTCAACAAGAACGCCGCATCTTCCGCCGACCCAAGCTTGACCGGCTTCTGCTCGCCTTTCGCACCACCTGTCGCGGCAGCAGTCTCGCCACCAAAACCACCCGCGATCACGCTGATGAACGAGCGGTTCATTCCCTTGCACATGATGTAGCTAAGGATCGCACCAGAGGATCCTACGAGCGCACCTGTGATAATAAGCGCAATATTCCCCAGAGTGAAGCCGATCCCCGCCGCAGCCCAACCCGAGTACGAGTTCAGCATCGACACCACAACAGGCATATCCGCGCCGCCGATCGGGATGATGATCAACGCTCCGAACACCAACGACAATAGAGTGATGGCCCAGAACAACCACGTAGAACCGCCTGATTCACAGAACCAATAAACAAGCAGAATGATCAGAGCGCCAAGCGCCAGATTGATCACATGCCGTCCCGGCAGCATGATCGGATTGCCCTTCAT
>JABFRJ010000303.1 GCA_013141255.1 Hyphomicrobiaceae bacterium | reverse complement strand
CCTTGAATGAACGCCAGACGTTGATCGCAGACATGACGCCGAGGCCGCGTGTGGCGGTCAGTGCGCCGTGAGCGTCTTTGATTTTGTCTTTGCGGACGCAATCGGGCGCGACAGTCATCATCATGGAGGTTTCGGCTTCGCAGGCGTGACGGACGCCTTCCTGGTCTTCGAGGATTGCTTTGTAGGCGCCCTTCTCGTGGGCGAGATTGTAAAGCGTGGTGACGGCGATGGGCGCGTCCAGTTCTTGGGCGAGGTCGGTTGCGAGAGCGTTGAGGGCGGCGATGTTGCCGCCGTGGCCGTTGACGATCAGGATTTTTTTGAAACCAGCACGTAGGATTGAGCGGCAGAGGTCGCGCAGGAGTGCGTGATAGGTAGTGATGGAGAGCGTGAAGGTGCCGCCGTAGGCGACGTGGTGTTCGGCGAGACCCATCCAGACGGTGGGGGCGACGACGATGGCGTGTTTTTTTGCAACGATCTCAGCGGTGCGCCGACAACCTTCGGCGGCGAGGAACATGTCGACGCCGGTGCCGAGGTGGGGGCCGTGTTGTTCGACGGAGGCGACGGGCAAGAGGACGATGGCGTCAGCTTTGGCGCGGTCGTTGAGTTCGGCGGCGGTTAAGCGGTTCCAATGGACTTCGGTGGTCATGAGGGGGCTCCCGATGTTTTGAGGGAGCGTAATGCGCGAGGGCGTGTCGACGCAATTAGTTTGCGATGGATTAGTTCTGAGGGCGGGTTGAGATGATGGCGGCGAGAGCGAGTGTGAGCCAGCCTGCGATCATGAGGATGCCGCCCATGGGGGCTGCGTTGGGGAAGAGACGGGCGGCGATACCGAAGGCGCGGAGTGCGATGTCGGCTGCGAAGAGGGTTGAGCCGAGCAACATGAGCGCGGTTGAGATGCGGAAGATGCTGCGGTTCTCGAATTGGAAGGAGACGGCGAGGATGGCCGTGGCAGCGGTGGCGTGCATGATGAGCAAGTAAGCGGCGGATTGAGCAGCTTGGCCGTTGGGGACGTGTGCTGAGGCTGCGGCGAGGGCGACGCCTGCAGCGCCGAGAAGGCCTGCGATGATGAGGGTGACTTGGCGGGCGTTTAACATGGATAGAGTTCTTTCGGGGGCCGCCCATCCGGTGCTTCGCACCACCTTCTCCCCGTCAGGACGGGGAGAAGGGGAAGGCATGTAGTATTGTCGCCTAGTGCCCTGCGCGGCATGCAATGACGCGTTTTGAACACGATGCCAGACTTGAGAAGGTCCCGTGTCTGCACTGCAGGACTTCGTCCCGCAGTGCGCACGGGATGACATTTTATTTTACGTCGGCGGCGACTTTGACGGAGATCATTTTGTCAGGGTTCTGCACGGGTTCGCCGCGTTTGATCTTGTCGACGTTGTCCATGCCGTCGATGACTTTGCCCCAGACGGTGTATTGCTTGTTGAGGAAGCCGGCGTCGCCGAAGCAGATGAAGAACTGGCTGTTGGCGCTATCGGGCATGGACGAGCGGGCCATGGAGCAGGTGCCGCGGACGTGCGGCTCGGCGTTGAATTCGGCTTTCAGGTTCGGGTATTTCGAGCCGCCGGTGCCGAGGCCTTTGGGGCAACCGGTCTGAGCCATGAAGCCTTCGATGACGCGGTGGAAGACGATGCCGTCGTAGAAGCCTTCGCGGGCGAGCTTTTTGATGTGGGCGACGTGGCCGGGGGCTAAGTCTGGGCGCATGGCAATGACGACGTTGCCCTTGCTGGTCTCGATGAGGAGAGTGTTCTCAGGGTCTTTGATGGCAGCCATGGGCGCGGTCCTTTCCGGGTTTTGGGTATACGTTGGGCGCTCCCATAGCACAGGTGCGGGCAGATGGAAGTGTGCTAGCGACGCGGCCCGGTAATACGGGGAAGTGGCTGGTCGGGGAGGTTGGCGATCACGGACTCGCGGTGGGCAATCATTTTGTCGAGGCGTGTGGGCTCGCGACGTGGGCGCTTCCAAGAGTCTGGTTGGCCGACATCGCCGACGTCGATAAGGTCAGGTGCGGCTGCTTCGCCGAAGATGATTGCGGTGATGGCGGCAATAATCAGCGTTGCGACAACGGCGATGACGAGGCCACCGAAGATCCAGAGGGCAAGCCCGCCGACCCAGATCGCGAGCATGGGAGTGGCGAACGCGAGGCCGACCGAGGCTGCGGCCGCGATCTTTAATCCGAGTGATTTGACGGCTAAGAGCTTGAGGGCCGCTAAAGTAGCGGCGAAGCCTACACTGCCACGCGTGGTTGCAAGGACGGTTCGCCACCAACTGATTTTATCACGTAACCGGTAGAGGTGACGAAGTTGGCGGCGGGCCTTATCGGGGGATAATCCGCTAGGGCGGATCGTTTCTGGGCGTATGGTGTCTGAACGGGTGATGTTTGAACGGGGCATGAGGCCAATTTTTCAACAGAATTGCGGCTGGATTGTGCTGTGTGCGTTGCATCATAAACGAGCCCAACATAGATCACAGAGACGTGTTGGTGGGCTGTGACTATTTGAATGGTCTACAGACCTTGGTCTGGTCTCACTGGGGATGCAGTGCGATAAGGTTCGAGCATCAAAGACTTTATTGGAGGAACTTATGAAAATGTTTTCCGGGCGTGATTTTGGGTTGGCGATTGCAACGCTTGGCTTGGTGGCAATGACACCGGTTGCACATGCGCAAACTGCGGCAGAGATGTCGTTTTTTGTCACCAGTGCTGGCAAAGGCGACGGCGCAAATCTTGGAGGTCTCGATGGCGCGGATGCGCATTGCGCGGCGTTGGCGAAGGCTGCTGGATCGGCGCAGACAAATTGGAAAGCGTATCTGAGCACGACGGCTCCAGGCGGCGAAGCGGGTGTCAATGCGCGTGATCGCATCGGCAAGGGGCCGTGGAAGAATGTAAAAGGCCAAGTTGTTGCTGCGAGCGTTGATGAGCTGCATTCGGATAAGGCCAACATGACAAAAGCGACGGCGATCACGGAAAAGGGTGAAGTGGTCATGGGGCGTGGCGACGCTACCAACATGCATGACGTGCTGACGGGTTCTGACTCCGCCGGTATGTATTCAACCGCTGGCGGCGATACGACGTGCAAGAACTGGACTTCGAACAATGAAGGCTCGGCCATTGTCGGACATCACGACCGCATTGGTCTTAAGGAGACGCGCCATATGAAGTCGTGGAACTCGTCGCACGGCTCGGCTGGGTGTGCGCAGGACGCGCTGAAAAAGACTGGTGGCAACGGGTACTTCTATTGCTTTGCAGCGAACTGATTGCGGCACTGCGAACGGTTTGACGGATGTTTCGACTGCGCCGACTCCACTGGGGTCGGCGTTGTTGTTTCTGAAAGGCTTATCGTTTCGTGAATTGACGTTGGTGTCACTGGTGCTAGCATTGGTCCATGTTAGGCGCCCTTTATCAATCAAGGTTTTGGATGTGTCGCGCGATTGCTGCTGGCGTCGCGATGGGTGTTTTTTTGACGCCGTCGATGGCTGAGGAGCGCGTATCAAGTCCGATGCCTGGCGAGGCGTGGAAGACGTCGCCATTCCATGGCGTGCCCAACGCGGCGACAGGGCAAAATATTCCCTGCGTTTGCAGGTTCAAAGATCGTGATTTTCGCTTGGGCCAGCGGGTGTGCATGAACACCTATAAGGGTGTGATGGTGGCCGTGTGCGATCTCCATCTCAACAACACGACCTGGGAACCGACTGGCGAGCCGTGCGAGATGAGTTAGTGGGTTGTGCGGCGTTAAGAGCAACTCTGGACTGGACAGGCGCGTTGGAGGCGGTAACTCTTAGGGAAAATTGTTCAACCCGAGGGACGCCATGCTCGAAGCTTACATCTATGACGGATTGCGGACACCGATTGGGCGTCATGCGGGGGCGCTGGCTAAAGTGCGGCCCGATGATCTGCTGGGCGGTGTGATGAAGGCGGTGATGGTGCGGAGTGGGTTTGCGCCTGAGACCATCGACGATGTGCAGATCGGTTGTACGAATCAAGCAGGTGAGGATTCCCGGAACGTAGCGCGGCATGGGTTGCTGCTCGCCGGATTGCCGGTCGACACGCCCGGAGCGGTGCACAATCGGTTGTGTGGCTCCGGGCTGAACGCTTTGATCAGCGCCAGCCATGCGATTTCGTGCGGCGAAGGTGACGTGATGTTGGTGGGCGGCGTCGAGAGTATGAGTCGTGCGCCGTTTGTGATGGCGAAGGCGGAAAGTGCCTACAGCGGCGACATGCGTATTTTTAATTCGATGATTGGCGCGCGGTTTCCAAATCCGAAAATAGAGAAACAGTTTGGTGCCGATACGATGCCCGAGACGGCGGACAATCTGGCGCGCGACCTGCAATTGACGCGTGAGCAATGCGACGTGTTCGCTTATGGCTCGCAGCAGAAGTACGCGAAGGCGAAAGCGTCTGGATTTTATGCGCGTGAGATTTCGCCAGTTTCGATTGCGGCGGGTAAAGGTAAGCCGGACATTGTGGTGAGTGAGGATGAGCATCCGCGCCCGCAGACGTCGTTACAGGATCTGCAGAAGTTGCGCGCGCTGTTTGAAGGTGGCGTGACGACGGCGGGGAATGCGTCTGGCATCAACGATGGCGCAGCGGTTGTGCTTGTCGGCAGCCGGGATGCGGGTGATCGCGCGGGGCAGAAGCCTATTGCGCGGGTGGTGGCGACTGCTGTTGCTGGCGTCGCGCCGCGCATCATGGGCTACGGGCCGGTGCCTGCGATCAACAAGGCGCTGGAGCGAGCTGGGTTGTCGCTGAAGGAAATGGACATTATCGAAATCAACGAAGCGTTTGCGGCGCAGGTGCTTGGGTGCCTTAAAGGGCTTAACGTGGCATTTGATGATCCGCGCGTGAACCCGAATGGTGGGGCGATTGCGATTGGGCATCCGCTCGGCGCGTCGGGCGCGCGTCTGGCGCTGACGGTTGCACGCGAATTGCAACGGTCGGGCAAGCGCTATGCTGTGGTGTCGATGTGTATCGGCGTAGGCCAAGGCATCGCGGTGGTGCTGGAGCGGGTTTGAGCTGAGCGCGGTGGGCTGTTTTGGGCGTGCAAAATCGAATCCGCGCTATCTCAAGCCGTGGCTGCGGTCATAGGATTGGGGCTGGGGGGAGGTCCAACCGGCGAGGGATGCGGCGTCGGGTTTATAGACGTCGATTTTGAGCGGGTAGCATTTAGCGGTGTCGCTTGAGTGCGTGGTGGAGCAGTCGCCGCCGGGGCAAGCGGAGAGGCCCGCGATCAGATCGATTTCGGCGAAGAACTCGATGTAGTCGCCGGGGCGGACGGGGCTGGCTTTCATAAAATATTGGTGCGTGTCGGTGGTGAAGCCGGTGCACATGAAGACGTTGAGCACGTCGTGGACGAGCATTTCGGCGTCGTGACGGGTGAAGTTTTCCTGCGGGTTTTGTCTCGTCGCCACAGTTGGTGTTTTGGAAGGTCCCGGACCAGCATCGCAGCATTGCGCTTGCGCTGCATGCCGCGACGCATCCGGGATGACAGTTATGTTTGAATTTGGGGGGCGGTCGTACGGTTGATGTGTGATGAAGTCAAAGAGGGCGCGGGTGAGATTTGAGTGGCAGCAGTGGTGGTAGTCTTGGTTTTTGAGCAAGCGGTTGGTGTAGGGATCGCAGCGTGTGCCGATGACGTCGTGGATACCGCCGCCGTGTTGATCAAAGCCGTACCACGCAAGTGTATCATGCGTGATGGTGGCGAGTGGGCGGAGGTGGGGCAGCGTGCTCCAGAGACGGTCGCCGGTTGAGACGTGGGTGCGATGGAGGGCGCGGGTTTTGCCGGAGTAGAAGCGCTCGGTGAGATCGTGGGCGTTCCAGAGATTGAGGTCGCCGACTTGTGGGCCGTCGATGGAAACGATGCGGCAGATGTGTCCGGCGGGAACGTGGATGCAGCGGGCGTCGCGGGCGGGGACAATGATTTCGTCTGACTTTGTGAGATTGATGCGGACGCGGTCATAGAAGGTGCGATTGATGGGTGGCAGCATATGAACGTCGTAACAGACGACGGGCGGGATGGCGCGGCGTGCGTCAGCGTCGGGTGGTGCGAGAGGCGGTTTGACTTGTGACACTGTGGTCCACCTCTCGCGTTGGTTCGGGCTCAGCTCAGGCACTCTTTTGATCAGGCGTTAGGCAGTTTGAAGAAACTGGTGGCGTTGAGGAGGGTATTTTCTTGCTTGGCGAGAGCGCCTAATTCGCCGGAGGCTTTGACATAGGCCAGCCATTCGGGGTCGGCCCACATGGCGGCGCGTTTGGTGGCGCGATCGGTGACGTCCTTGTAGGCCCAAATGTGGACGAAGCTGTTGACGTCGCCGACTTCGGTGATGCCGTAAACGACGGGTTTGCCGAGACAGCGGGACTGTGGTGCGTAGCCCATTTTTTCGTAGAGCGCCATGTGGGCTTTGATGGTGCCGGGTTTGCAGGTGTAGGTGCGGAGGTCGAAGATCATTGCGTGTCCTTGGCTCGTTCATGGGCGGTTCGGTTGATGATCGAACGTAGGGGGTGGGTTGGGTGGAGGCCATAAAAAAACGGCAGCGGAGAGCTGCCGTTTTTGCTGGTCTGGTGGTCGTGGTGGTTAGCGTGGACGAATTGCTTTTTTGAGGCGCGCCCTCACTGCATTCTTTCCCTCACCGCATAAT
>JABFRJ010000435.1 GCA_013141255.1 Hyphomicrobiaceae bacterium | reverse complement strand
CGCGTCGGCGGTTTCGGCGGTGGACGGTGCGTTGGAGGATGCGGAGAGGGCAGCCAGGGTCATTGATTCAGATGGTATGCCGAGCGCGTCAGCTGCAATCTGACGCATGATGGTGTTGGAACCTTGGCCGATGTCGACGGCGCCGGACCAAAGCGTAAATCCCGATTGATCAAGCGTGATGCGCATTTCCGACGGGTTCGACATGGCGGTGTTACCGCAGCCGTACCACATGCAAGCTATGCCGACGCCACGTTTTAGGCGTGGGTTTATTGCGTTATGCGCGGCAGCACGCGCGAGGGCTTGATCCCATGCAGGCTTTAGTGCGTCGAGGCATTGGGGCAGACCGGCAGATGCTGCGAGCACTTGTCCGCTCGGAGTTGTGTCGCCGTGATCGAGGGCGTTGATGCGGCGGATGTGCCAACGGTCGAGATTGAGTGCGGCGGCTAAATCATCCATCAGCGTTTCGTTGGCGATGGCGGCTTGGGGCACACCGAAGCCGCGAAAGGCGCCGGCCGGTGGATCGTTGGTCAGCACGGCGCGCGTGCGGTTCCAGACATTTGGGATTTTGTAGGGGCCGGTGGCGTGGACGGGGACGCGGTTGGCGACAGTTGGTCCCCACGACGCATAAGCGCCGGTGTTGAAGTCGGCGCTCATCTCGAAAGCTGTGAGGCGACCTTCGGCGTCGGCAGATGCGCTTGCCGTGATTGATGAGGGATGACGTTTTGTGGTGGAGGCCATACTTTCGATGCGCGAGTATGCAATGCGCACGGGACGATTGAGTTTCCAGGCGGCGATGGCAAGGAGAGGTTGCACGGCGACGTCGAGTTTGCCACCGAAGCCACCGCCGCAAGCGGTGGGTTGAATGATGACGTGGTCGTCAGAAATGCCAAGCACACGGGCAACATCTTCGCGGTCCATGTAGGGGGCTTGCGTGGAAGCTGCGAGGCGGATGCGATTGCCGGGTAGGCGTTCGGCGTATCCGGCTTCGGGTTCGATGTAGGCGTGTTCGACGAATCCGGTTTGGAATTGTCCGAACGCGTGGACGGCAGCTGCCGCGCGACCGACGGCGAGATTGCCGCGTTTGAGATTGCCGCGCGTGAGTACATTGTCGGGGATGTGGGCATGGATGGCATGAGCTTCGGGGGCGAGGCCTGCGGTGACGCCTGAGATTGGCGACTGCTGTGTCCAGGAGATGGGTAAATCGGCATCGTTGATAGCATTCAATGCTGCGCGGGAGCCCGCGAGCAGGAGCACGGCTTCGCCACGGAAGCGAACATGACTTTGCGCGAGAACGGGTTGGTCTTTGGTGTTGGGGAAGACTCCAAAGGAATTAGCGCCTGGCACATCGGCAGCAGTGAGTATGGCGTCGAGATTGAATTTTTTGCGTGTGGCTTCTAAGTCGCCGAGCGCGAAGGTGGCGCGGGCGTGGGGTGAGCGAATAACACGGAGCCATAGGGCGTCGGCGGGTGCAGCATCAGCGCCGTAGTGCAGTGTACCGTCGACGATGGCGCGGCCTTCAGCTTTGACGGCGCGTTGTCCGACCGAGCGTGCGGCGTCTGCTTCGACTGCTGAAGCGGGAGGATGCGCAAGAGAAGCGATGGCCTCGATGATTTTGGTATAGCCGGTGCAGCGGCAGAGAACACCGCCGATTGTGTCGGAGATTGTTTTGCGGGAGGGTGATTGGTAACACGTGAGCAAGTCGTGCGTGGCCATGATCATGCCGGGCGTGCAGATGCCACATTGTGCCGCGCCGTGAGTGAGGAATGCGGTTTTAATTGTTTGCGTTAGGGGATCGGTGGACTCAGTCGTGAAAATATTTGCGCCGTGGGCTTGGGCGGCGGGGACAAGGCAGGCGCAGACTTGCTGGCCATCGAGCATGACCGTGCATGCGCCGCAGTCGCCCGCGTCGCAGCCGATCTTGGTGCCGGTCAGGCCGAGTTTGTCGCGCAAAACTTGAGCGAGCGTGTCGAAGGGCTCGGCGTGGCAGGATCGTTCGGTGCCGTTGACAGTGAGCGACAGTGCTATGTGGTGGCCGACTTGCATTATGCCGTCTTGCATTATGCGGCCTCCGTTGTTGATTGGGCGCGGTAGCTATCCATGAGGTCGCGGAGAAGTTGGAGTGCGGCGGCGCGGCGATATGTGCCTGTCGCGCGGATGTCATCGATGGGGGCAAGATGCGCAAGGTCGGCGTCGGTGATGAGCGCTGCGTTTGGAATTTGACCAATCAGGCGTTGTTCGAGGTGAGGCAGGCGCTGTGCGACGGGAGAGCAGGCGCCGACTGCGATAGCTGCGTCGGTGATGCGGCCTGCGTCATCTTGCGTGATGTTGGCTGCGACCATGGCGATTGAGATGACGAGATAGCGCCGCGCGCCGAATTTTATGAATGCGCCGCGTCCCGACTGTTTTGGAATTGTAATGGCTGTAATGATTTCGTCAGCTGCGCGCGTGGTGTGGCGATAGCCGTCAATGAACTGGTGGATGGGTATATTGCGTTCGCCACGGGGTGAGGCGAGGATCACGGCGGCATTGAGTACGAGCAGACAAGGGATGCTGTCGCCTGCGGGTGAGGCAGTTGCAATATTGCCCGCGATGGAGGCGCGATTTTGAATTTGCCGACCACCGATGTCGCGTGCGGCGGACTTTAAGCCATCGAATGCGGGCGGGAGATTGGCGGCTATAAGGGATGACCACGTCGTTGTTGCGCCGATGCGCCAATGGTCTGTGTGGAGTGTGATGCCACTCAAATCGGGGATACGCGAAATATCGAGAATGCCGGGATGGTTCATATCGCCCCATCCGGCGCGCGTTGTTTTGGCGGGATAGATGTCGGTGCCGCCGGCGAGGATTTTTAGCGAAGGATCGGTGGCGTAGATACGGAGTGCGTCGTCCAGCGACGTGGGTTGATGATAGGTGGGCATCACGCGTCACCTCGGGGCCAGAGTGCGGTGGCGTCGGCCGCAGTATAATAGCCGCGTTTGAGGTCGCGGGCGATGCTGGCGGGATCACGCTTGGAGGGATTGCCGAAGCCGCCGCCGCCGGGTGTCATTACTTCAACGCGATCACCGGCGCGAATGAGGATGTCTTGATCTTTGGATAAATGCTCGGGAGTGAAGGTTTCGCCGTCGCGATGGATGCGCACGACGTTGGTTTTACCATCACCGCCACCTGCGATGCCGGGTGGGCCGAAGCGACCGTGGTCCATGACGAACGAGGCGCGAGCTTCGCCGCGCAGAAGTTCGACTTCGTAGTGCACTCCGAAGCCGCCGCGATGTTCGCCTGCGCCGCCTGAGCCTTCGTGGATGGCGAAGCGACGAAATAGAATTGGGAATTTTTGCTCCATGACTTCGACGGGGGCGGTTTTGGAAATACCGATGGTGGAGCAACCGTTGGTGAGGCCGTCGTGGTCGGCGTTGCCGCCGTAACCGCCGCCGGTGATTTGATACATGACATAACCCGTGTTGGTGAGTGGATCAAATCCGCCCAAGCAGAAGTTGCCCGATGTGCCAGCTGGGGCGGCGGTGACGCGATCAGGGATGGCGTGGGCGAGGGCGAGGAAGACGGCTTCGGCGATGCGCTGGGAAACTTCGGCGGCGCAACCGGAGACGGGGCGAGGATACTTGGCATCAAGGAAGGTGCCGTCGATGCCGGTGATAGTTAGAGGATCGAAAGCGCCCGCGTTGAGGGGTGTGTCGGGGAAGATGTGGCGAACCGCGAGGTAGACCGAGGAGATGGTCGTGGCTTTGACGGAATTCATCGGGCCACGGCAAGGCGGCGAGGAGCCGGTGAAATCGAAGTGCAAGCCGTCGTTCGACTTGGTGATGGCGAGCGCGATTTTGAGTGGGGTGTTGATGACGCCATCACTGTCGACGAAGGCTTCAGCGGCATAGGTGCCGTCGGGAATGCACTGAAGGTGCGCACGCATCAGTGTGGCGGCGCGCGTTTCGAGTTCGGCGATGGCTTGACGGACGACGGTCAAGCTGAAGCGGTCGATCAATTCTGTAAGCCGACGCTCACCGACTTTGAGGGCGGCGGCTTGGGCTTTGATATCGCCGATGCGTTGGTCGGCGACCCGGATGTTGGACTGAATGATGGCGAAGATTTCGGCGTCGAGTTCGCCGCGCTTGAACAGTTTGACCGGTGGCAAACGCAAACCTTCTTGTTCGACTTCGGTCGCCTTGGCCGAGAAGCCACCCGGAACTGCGCCGCCGACATCGGGCCAATGGCCGGTGTTTTGCAACCAGCAGACGTGTTCACCTTGGTAGTAGAATGGCAGCACGAAGCGCACGTCCATTAAGTGGGTGCCGCCGAGATAGGGATCGTTGACGATGTAGATGTCGCCGGGATTTGGTTTGCCGGCTCGGCCTTCTTTGATGAGGCGCACTAGGTCAGCGGTGGAATGCTGCATGGTGCCGACGAAGACGGGGAGACCGAATTCGCCTTGGCTGATGAGGCGGCCGGTGTCGCGATCATAGATGCCGTCGGCGCGGTCGTCAGCTTCGGCAATGACGGGGGAGAAAGCCGCGCGCGAGAAGGTGATGTCCATTTCGTTGCAGACTTGGCGCAGTCCTGCTTCGATGACGGCGAGCGTGAGGGGATCTATGTCGGAGCGCGAAGTGATCATGAAATCCTCACTGCAATGCGGAGGTTGCCGACGGGGTCGACGTGGGCGCGGGCGCCGGGTTCGATGACGGTGGTAGCGTCGAGTTGTTCGACGATGGCGGGGCCGTCGATGGTGCTGGCGAGAGGGAGTGCTTCGCGATTGTAGATGGCGGCGTCGAGCCATTGGCCGGACGCATAGATTCTGCGGGTGCCGGTGCGGGCGGCTGCAAGTGAGGTGGCGCGGAGGGTTGGGTCGAGAAGTTCGCCGATGGGAAACGTGGGACGTTGGCCGATGACGGATGTGGTGAGATTGACGAGTTGGGCTTTGATTTCGGGCATGGTGATTTGGAAGCGTTGGAAATAGGCGGCTTCGAAGAGTGATTGGAGTTCCGCACGGGTTATGCTTGCGCTGGGAAGTGCGACGCGGATCAAGTGAGTTTGTCCGCGGAATTGCATTTCGGCGGCGTGGGTCACGACGGTACTGACGACGTCGCCGTAGGCAGCGTTGGCGATCTGCCCGCGAGTGGCGTGATCGGAGAGGATTTGGGTGAAGCGTGTTTCGTCGAGCGTTTCGAGTGGCGTGTTGAGCGTTTGCACATAGTCTTGGCGGAGATCGGCGACGAGACAACCAAGCGCATTTGTCATGCCGGGCCGCGCGGGGACCAGCACTTCGGGGATGCCGAGTTCGCGGGCGAGGGCGACGGCGTGGAGGGGGCCCGCGCCACCAAAGGCAAAGAGCACGAAGTCGCGGGGGTCGTGGCCGCGTGAGAGGGAGACGGCGCGGATGGCACCGGCCATGTGCATGTTGGCAAGGGCGAGCGTTGCTTCGGCTGCGGCTTCGATTGAGAGGCCGAGAGGTGTGGCGATGTCACGGGCGACGGCTGAGCGGATGGCGTCTAAGTCGATGTGGGTTGAGACGGCGGTGAGTTTGTTTGGTGGCAAGCGGCCAAGCACGAGGTTGGCGTCGGTGATGGTAGGGCGCGTGCCGCCGCGTCCGAAGCAGATGGGGCCGGGATTGGAACCCGCGCTTTCCGGGCCAACTTTCAACATGCCGGCGGAATTGAGCGCGGCGATGGAGCCGCCGCCGGCGCCAACGGTGCGCACATCGACCATGGGGACGTGGATCGGTAAGCCGTAGTCGATGGAGAGTTCGGCAGAGACTTCGGGGATGCCGCCCGCGATGAGTGCCACGTCGGTTGAGGTACCGCCCATGTCGTAGGTGATGGCGTTGGTGAGGCCGGAGGCGGCGAGCGTGGCGGCTGCTGCCATGACGCCGGATGCGGGGCCGCTCATGACGGTTTTTGCGGCGTCTTTGGCGACGTTCTTGGCAGCGACGGTGCCGCCGTTGCCATTCATGATCAGCAGGTCGCGTTTGTAGCCGCGTGCTTCGAGGTCGGCTGCGAGTTGGCGGACGTAGCGGTCGATGATGGGTTGGACGGCGGCGTTGACGGCGGCGGTGGTGCCGCGTTCGTACTCGCGATATTCGCTCAACAGGTCAGAGCCGAGGGTGATGTAGGCGTTGGGCCAGAGCGCGGTGGCGATTTCGCCCGCGCGTTTTTCGTGGGCGGGGTTGGCGTAGGCGTGAAGGAAGTGGATGACGAGGGCTTCGCAACCTTGGGCGATGAGCTGTTTGATTGCGGCTGCGACGGCGCGTTCGTCGAGTGGCGTGAGAATGTTGCCACGTGCGTCGATGCGTTCGGCGACTTCGAGACGGTTTTCGCGTGTGATCAGTGGTTCGAAGGTTCCGCGCATGCCGTAGGGTTTGGGGCGGGTGCGGCGGCCGAGTTCGAGGATGTCGCGGAAGCCTGCGGTGGTGATGAGGCCGACGCGGGCGATCTTGCGTTCGAGTACGGCGTTGGTCGACGCGGTGGTGCCGTGGATGATGAGATCGATGCTTGATGGGGCAATGTCGAGAGCGGCGAGAGCGGCGAGGACGGCGTTGCCGCGGTTGTCAGGCGTGGTTGGAATTTTGGCGAGGCGCGTGCGGCGTGTGGCGCCGTCTTCTTCGAGCAGAAGAAGGTCGGTGAAGGTGCCGCCTATGTCGATGCCGGCTATGCGCCGGACTGGTGCCGCCAAGACTGGTGCCGTCATGCTGTCGAACTCCGCCGGAGGGGCGTCGGCTTGAGGG
>JABFRJ010000413.1 GCA_013141255.1 Hyphomicrobiaceae bacterium | reverse complement strand
ACCTTCGCAAGGCTCGTCAGGTCGAACTTGATGCTGATCAGGCCGCTAAAAGACCTTCAAACCCCGCCGCCCCGAACAATCGTAGATCCACACCAAGCCGAACTCGACTTATGCTGAACCGGACAGCCGTGCCACAAGGGGTAGGATGACAGATGAAGACGTGGCGATATCTGTGACTAAAGGCAGAGTTGGTTCGAATCCCCCCTCATATCCACGTACACTTGGCCGTCGCTTCGCGGAAGGTGAGGCCGTCGCGGAGTTGATTTTCGGCTGCAATGTCAGAGGTTGTATCGCAAGACCTTGGGTCGCAATAGCGTTTCAGTGTATTGCGCCAACATTACCCGGAGCTCGGTGCAATTAGGCTGCGCCTATTGCACCCTACAGTGCAACGGACTGCACCTGAGCCCGCCCCATTCACCCAGTCCGCCATGGTGCATCTCGTGCGGACGCCGACCGCGCGTCGCGTTGTCAAATGAGAGGGACGATCGTTCTACTTAGTCCGTCCCCCTCGGAACTATTATTTTGCGCAGAATTTCTGTGTAATTCTGCAATTCCACGAGAACCGGCTTTCCTTGCAACTCAAATTGGCCGTCTCGTACTTCACACGCCCGCCGTAGTTTCGATCGAGCTTTTGCGTTTCCTTTAGGCCCTTATTGTTTGCTGCGGTGACCGCTTGCTGCCTTGTCTCGCCCTGTCCCGATGCAGCGACCGTCCCACACAAGGCGAATGCTTTGTCGGGAACGCCTGCTACTGCCATAAAAACCATCGCGCATGCGCCCATGACGTGTCGAACTTGCATCCCTGTAGCCCCCCAAAAAGATTAAACTCTTACTAGGGCTATCAGCGAGCATTTGGACGGTCAATGTCCAAAACTCCAAATGAAGTGCCCGCAAGACCTACCTGCGCGGTCAGTCAGCGACACTCCCGCGCCATCCGTTCGCGGAAGATCGGGTGGGGTTGGCTCGTTTAGGAGTTAGTGGAAATCCAGGTGGAGAGGCGCGCCATGGCTTCGCGCAACTGGTCTGGTGAGCGCAGGAAACAGACGCGGAAGTAGGGTTCAGCCCCTTCGCCGAAGGCCGTACCCGGAGCGAGGCCGACATTGGCTTCGTCAACAATGCGGAGTGCTGCGTCGAGGCTGTTGGTCATGCCGTCGAGACCGAAGAAGGCGTAGAATGCACCATCGGGAGCGGCGTATCTGACGGAGTTATGTTTGGCCAGCATATCAGTCACAATTTGGCGCCCCTCTTTGGCGCGCGCGATTTGCTCGGCCACGAAGTGCTCACCCGCAACGATGGCTTGAATGGCGCCGCGCTGCATGAAAGGGGCGACACCCGACGTATTATACTGCACGAGATTTTCGACGACTTGACCAAGTGCTGGTGGAATTTGCAGCCAACCAATGCGCCAACCGGTCATGGCCCAGTTTTTCGAAAAGGTTTGCGCGAAGAGGACGCGATCATCTGATGTGATCAGATGTTGCAGGCTTGGCGCGACGCTGCCTGCGAAATAGAAGCGACCGTAAATTTCGTCGGCGATGATCCAGAGTCCATGCTTACGGGTGTAGTCGAGAATGGCTTTCAGATCATCAGATGTCGCGGTCCAGCCCGTTGGATTGGAGGGGGAGTTGATGACGATGGCGCGAGTCTTCGGTGTTACGGCTGCGAACAGCTTTTGCAAATCGAGCGTCCAACCTTTGGCTTCGAGCGTCATGGGGACGGCAACCGCGCGAGCGCCTGTCGTTTCCACAGCGCCGCGAAAATTTGGCCAACCCGGTGTCGGCACGATGACTTCATCGCCCGTGCCGCAAGTCATCTGGCAGGCGAGTTGAATAGCCTGCATGCCGCCACCGGTGACGATGAACGCGTCTGACGTGAAGGCCTTGCCATAGATGCGAGCGTGATAGTCGGCGATGGTTTGGCGCAACTCGGGCAGGCCACGCTGATAGGTGTAAAAGGTTTCGCCAGCTGCGAGCGAGGCTGCTGTGGCGTCGGAGATGAAGCGCTGCGTCGGGAGATCGCCCTCACCTGCCCACAGCGGTATGAGCCCTGGCTTAGTGCGGCCATGATTGAAGACGCGGACGATGCCGCTTTCGGGCAAGGTGCGTGCTGACGCGCGCAGTTGCGCGAGCAATGCGTTTGGTGTCGTCGGCTGCTGGGCGTCAGTCAAAATTGTCATGGCGGGCACTCTCCTGAACCCGGAGGCTTAGACGTGTTGTACGGCCCTGACAACTGATGCCGAACGACAGATGCTTTGCGCTCAAACTAAACCGAGCGCCAACTGGATCGGCTTGAAGGATCGGCGATGGAAGTCGGTAACGCCCAAGCGGTGAATGGCGGCTTGATGTTCGGCGGTGCCGTAGCCTTTGTGGCGCTCGAAGCCATAGCCGGGGAGTGTGTGGGCGGCCTCAATCATCATGCGGTCGCGGGTAACTTTGGCGATGATCGAGGCAGCGGCGATCGACAAGCATTTGGCATCGCCCTTGATCACGGTGCGAACCGCACATTTGAGGCGTGGTGCTTTGTTGCCGTCGATGAGCGCGAGGCGCGGTTGTTTTTTGAGGCCGTTGACGGCTTCGGCCATGGCCCAGAGGGTAGCGTTTAAGATGTTGTCACGGTCGATGCGGTCAACGTCGGCGATACCGATGGCAACGTCGAGGGCGGAGGCGAGAATGCGCGGATAGAGGATTTCGCGCGCGTCATGGTCGAGCGCTTTACTATCGGCGATGCCGTCAGGGATGTTGTTGGGATCGAGTACGACGGCTGCAGTGACGACTGGTCCGGCCCAGGGGCCGCGTCCGACTTCATCGACGCCCGCGATGGGGCCGCCACCTAATTGCAGCTCGTTGGCTTCAAGTTCAAAAGTTGCTTTCATGATCGTTCGCCCGGCGACGCGCACGGCATTCTGAACTTCGCGCATAGGTGCAGAAGCGCCTGAAATTCAAAGGGAACGTCGAGGGATTCGGGGTCTGGGTCAAATCACGTTAAAACTTAGACGACTAGGTCGCGCGTGATCGTTGCCACTTAAAAGCGATACCGATATCCGACTGTGAAGGCGTCGGCGCCGCCACGAACGCCATTGAAGAGCCCAAAGACGCCAGAGCGATGGTGCAAGCGGAAGACCATTTCGTGCTGTGGGCTATCTGGCAGCGCGAAGGTGACTTCCGGTGAGAAGTAATGCAGAAACTTTGAGCGCGCGCGTGTCGGGTCAGCGTTGTCTTCCGAGAGCGGAAGTTTTGTTATGTAATCGACGCCGACGCTGGCGGCGAAGGTGGTGCGCAGAATGTGCTTCCAGGGGAAGTTATCGTAACGGATGTAGGCGGCCGCCCAGCCTTCACTCGCGCCGATGCCGAAGCGACGACCGGCACCGATTTCGGCTTCCAACGTAAAATCGCGGAGGAAGCGAATGACGTTGTAAGAGACTGCGCCGCCAGCGAATGCTTCTTCGCGGAATTTTGTATCCCACCAGGCTTTGGGGGCCATGTACATATCGCTGTCGACGGAGGCGAAACCGTAGAACAAGGTGACGGCCCATTTACGGTCGTCATTGACGCCTTGGCTGGCGCTCTGCGTGTAAGGCTGTGATTTTTGAATGACAGATTGCGCCGACACTTGGGAGGTCGGTAGCCCAAGCGCGACCACTATAGCCAACGCTAAGCCTACCGCTTGAGCGGTGCTGTAACGTGTACTGGATCTGTGCACTGGCGGTGCTATCTTCGTCATTCCCATATCTGTTTCGGCTGCTCCGTCGCTCGCTGTGGTCGTGACGATCTCTAATGTGATCTCGCACCTACCCCGTGGCGAAAATGGGACGCAAACCGATTTCGTCGGCATACGGTCGAAGCACTACCTGATTGCCTCGATAATTCAATGGTTGGCACTGGAGATTGCCAAGTTTCACACGGATAATTGGTGTTTTGTGGCTACTCGGGCACATTTGTTTGTGTTGCATATGCGCACCATTGGAAAGGCTCGCACGGTTAACGCTGCACATGACAGGCACGGACGGTGGCGGTAGCATTCGGCTGATAGCGGTTGAGCGGAAAGCGAGGCGTGCGATGAGTGGCATTCTAATTGGGCGTGGAGCTGCGGCTTGGGCGGCGGGTTTCGGTCTTTGTTTGACGATGTCTGGTGTGGCGCGTGCCGATGCTATCGATGGCGATTGGTGTCTGGGCAGTCTGACCCTTAACATTCAAGGTCCGCGCATCCGAACTCCGGGTGGAGCGGAGATGGCAGGGAACTATGGCCGCCACGATTTTTCCTACGTGGTGCCGCCCAACGAGCCCGGCGCGGGCAGTCAAATTGCCATGAGCCTGCGCGGTGACGAGCTCATGCTTTTGCAACGGGCAGGCGATACCACACCTGAGAGCTGGCGGCGTTGCAAACCGACCAGTTGAATATGCCGTACTTAGCACTACGGCACCGGGGAGATGCTCCCGCGATGCCGTATGTAACTCTGAGTTCAACAGTTCAGCTTATTTGCCTTGCCAGAACCACTTGCGGCCGCTGCCGTCGCCAATATTTTCAGTGTTTGGGCCGGCGGACGATACACCTTTGGGTGCGATGATTGCAGGCACAACGGTCGCGTCGCGTTTGACGTCGGGCTCACCGCCCAGACGGGTTTTTGGTGCATTCTCGTCGATGGTACGAACCACGGACGATGTCGGACGCTCACCACCTGCGCTCGGGAGGCCCTTCACACTTGCCTCGATGGCCGTGTCAAATTCGGGCAGTGATGCGAGCTCGCCCTTCGCTTTCAAATGGACGATTTGGTAGCCCTTGGCCTTGAGGGCGGCAAGTAAAGCAGGAACTGCTTTGCCCGTGTGGGGCTGAATGTCGTGCATCAAGACGATGCCTTTGCCCTTCTTTTCCAACCGATCAATCACCGATTTAACGGTTCCTTCGGCAGTGCGTATTTTGAAATCAAAACTGTCGATGTCGGTTGAAAACATCGCAATGTTGCGGCCTTGCAGATGCTTTAAAGTCTCTCCGCTATCGGCCAACTGCGGGAAGCGGAAGAACGGCGATATTGGGCCGCCGACGGCGCGCTTAACGGCACTGATGCCGCGTTCGATTTCATCAACGGCACCTGCTTCCGTCATCTTCTTGAGATTTTGATGGCTCCAGGTATGGGTGCCGACTGTGTGGCCTTCAGAGGCAACGTGACGAATGATATCGGGGTAGCCCAGCGCCATTTTGCCGATAGAGAAGAAGGTTGCCTTGGTGCAGTGCTCGCCGAGTGCCTTTAAGACGTTCTCGGTGTGGATTTTTTGTGGGCCATCGTCGAAGGTCAGCACGACTTCCTTTGGCTGCAAGAAATCATGAACCTTGTAGTGCTCGAGGCCGAAGCCGGGGCCGCCCTTGGTGTCGATTTCGACCGTACGGGAGACGCCGAGACCGTTGGGGTTGGCGCAGGCCTTCTGTTGGGCGAGAGCTGGGGTGCCGAGAACCGTTAAGCCGACGAGCGCGGCTGCGAATGGAACAATGCGCATCAAAAATCCTCCGGAAGTCGAACCGCACTCAAAACACGTGATTCTCTGTTTGGGTGAAATTGCCCCTCCGGGGTCGTTCGGGCAATCCCTGTTCTGTGGCTGGCAACGAAATAGTTGAAGGTGAGCCATGCGGGTGACGCCTGCGACATCGATTGCGTGGATGTGCGAACTCCCGCTACGCTTAGGTCGGGAACACTGGGTCGGGAAAAATGGGGAACATTTCATGCCAACTTTGCCATCACCGATTGCAGGCGTGCTGTTGCGCTATCTTGTGAAACCTGGCGATGCCGTGACGCCTGATACCGAGGTGGCGATGGTTGAGAGTATGAAAATGCATATTCCGGTGTTGGCGGAACGCTCGGGGCGAGTGAAGGCGCTGCCACTTAGCGACAATGCTGTGGTTGGCGAAGGCCAGACATTGATCGAACTCGAATAGGAGCGCGCACGATGTCTTGGGACCACGAAATTGCCGATTCCAAACGTCGGCGCTTGATGGCGGAAGACTTGGGCGGCGCTGACAAGGTTGCGCGGCATAGGGCTGCTGGCAAAATGACCGTGCGCGAACGGATTGCGGCGATTGCTGATCCGCAGAGCTTTGAAGAGATCGGTGGGCTTACGGGGTTTGCGGACTACGACGCGGAGGGCAACCTCACGGGGTTTACGCCTGCGAATTTGTTGTGTGGTCGCGCCACAGTCGGTGGTCGCGACGTGTTTATCTCGGGCGATGATTTCACCGTCCGAGGCGGGGCCAACGATGGCGGGAGCCGCGAGAAGTTTCAATTTGCCGAGCACTTTGCGCGAGCGTGGCGCATTCCGTTTATCCGCCTGGTCGATGGCACGGGCGGCGGCGGATCGGTCAAACATCTGGAGACTCTGGGGCGCACGTATTTGCCTGATGTGCCGCAGATGACGGAAATCTTGGATGCACTTTCGGAGGTTCCGGTCGTCGCGTTGGGATTGGGATCTGTGGCTGGCATGGGGGCGGCGCGGGTGACGGCGAGCCACTACTCGGTGATGGTGCGGGGGACATCGCAATTGTTTGCGGCGGGACCGCCGGTTGTCGCGCGCGTCGGCGAAACGCTGACCAAGGAAGAGTTGGGCGGCACGGCGATCCACACGCCAAACGGCACGATTGATGACGCGGTTGATACAGAAGCGGAAGCGTTTGCGCGGGCACGGGCTTTCTTGTCATATCTACCGCAGTCGGTGCACGAACTGGCGGCACGGGTTGAACCCAAGGACGTGAAAGATCGGCGCAACGACGTCCTGCGAACGGTTGTTCCGCGTGA
>JABFRJ010000125.1 GCA_013141255.1 Hyphomicrobiaceae bacterium | reverse complement strand
CTTTTGGGACCGATTGGACACAACCGATCCTCGGCTTGTTGACGCCGATTTGTAAGTGATTCGATATAGCATGATTGTTCACAATATCGAATGCCGCAGTTGACGGGTTGGTCTGCTGGTGCGGCAGTGTTGCGCCGCGACAGAGGGGCCGGGATCAAGCGTTGCCAGTGACGGCGACCAAACATTAATGGAAGTCAGAAAAGGACCTAAACTGACGTCCGTCCGCGCCCTGCCCGCCATTGTGACCAACTAAGCCATTTGATCAAGCCGATCCGCCAAGGCATTGACTCGATCTGCCGTGAACCGCCATTCGTCTGGGATAACGTCGATCGTACCAGCAGCGTGGGCGCGATTAGTCCAGGCATGGGATTCCGACAACGTTGTCACTCCACGACCCTTTGCAGCATTTTTCAACCAAACGGCAATCTCCTCAGGCATCGCAAGATACATGCGTGGCAATGAACTCAATTGCACCTCATAGAACTGCACGAAACAAAATACCGTCTTAGGACCGTGCCGCTGGAGCCACGTGTCGATTGCTTCGTGGTAAGTGGCCTTTTCCTTGTACGATTGTGTCAATCCCCAAGCACCGTCCTGGCTACCTTTGACCGATATTTTTAAAACCCGGCTACCGTCTACTGCTACCAAATCGTACTCAGGCTGGTTGGCGCCATACTGTACAGAAATGTCCCATCCACACCGGGCAAATTGCGCGGCAGTTATAGCCTCTGCAGCTGTCGCGACATGCCAAGAATTTTTCACGCGAACGCATTCCAATTCGAGAAATTGAGTAGAAAGGCGCAGTCGCAGAATCCTGTGCCAAAGTCAGTCCTTACGACCCGGCTTTGCCGTCGCCGAAGAAGCTGGCCATTTTGGCGAAGAAGCCATCGGAGGCTGGGGAGTTTTCTTTGCTCGATTTTTCGAATTCTTGCAGCAGTTCGCGCTGGCGGTGGGTAAGGTTTTTAGGCGTTTCGACCTCGACCTGGATGTACATATCGCCCGTGGTTTTGGAGCGGAGAACGGGCATGCCTTTGCCCTTCAAACGGAACTGCTTACCGCTCTCGCAGCCATCTGGGATTTTGACACGCGTCTTGGCGCCGTCGAGCGAGGTGACCTCGATCTGACCACCGAGCGCCGCTGTGGTCATGGCGATGGGGACGCGACAGAAGATGTCTGCACCGTCGCGCTGGAAGAAGTCGTGCGGGTTGATGGCGAGGAAGATGTAGAGGTCGCCGGGAGGGCCGCCGCGATGTCCGGCCTCGCCTTCGCCAGCCAAGCGAATACGGGTGCCGTCTTCGACGCCGGCTGGAATGTTGACGGAGAGCGTGCGCTCTTTGGTGATGCGGCCAGCGCCCGAGCACGTCGCGCAGGGGTCTTTGATCATCTCGCCGCGGCCGCTACAGGTCGGGCAGGTGCGCTCGATCGTGAAGAAGCCCTGTGAGGTGCGGACTTTTCCGTGGCCACCACATGAAGTGCACGGCGTCGGTTGAGTGCCTGACTTGGCGCCGGTGCCGGAGCATGTATCGCAGCCGACGCTGGTGGGCACGCGAATTTGCGCGGTCTTGCCGGCGAAGGCTTCGGCGAGGGAGATTTCCATGCTGTAGCGGATGTCGCCGCCGCGTTCGCGACCGGAGCGTTGACGCCCACCGCCACGGCGATTGCCCATAAAGTCGCCGAAGATGTCGTCAAAAATGTCGGACATCGAGGAACTGAAGTCGGGGCCGAAGCCGCCGGGACCACCGCCTGCACTGCCGTCGACGGCTTGATGGCCGAAGCGGTCATAGGCGGCGCGCTTCTGAGCGTCGGAGAGAACTTGATAGGCCTCGTTGGCTTCCTTGAACTTTATCTCGGCTTCTTTGTCGCCGGGATTGCGGTCGGGATGGAATTGCATGGCCTGTTTGCGGTACGCCGATTTCAGCGCCGCTTCGTCGGCGTTCTTTTGGACGCCCAGGACTTCGTAGTAGTCGCGTTTTGTCATCGTCCGTTCGTCCGTCTGAAGCGAGCAGTTTCGACGCTATGACGCGCCCACGGGCCATGACGCTTTTGCGCCATGGCCCGTTGCACCGCTAAACTCAACCGGACTTTTTCTTGTCGTCTTTGACTTCTTCAAAGTCGGCATCGACGACATTGTCGCCACCAGATTTCGCCGATTTGTCAGCGCCGCCCGGGGCTGCCCCTGGACCTGGACCCGCGTCGCCGCCTTCGGCTGCCTTATACATGGCTTCGCCTATTTTGATGGAGGCCTGCGCGAGGTCGTTGGTTTTGGCCTTAATGGCTTCGGGGTCTTCGCCTTTGGCCGTTTCGCGCAGTGCGACGATAGCGGCCTCGACGGCGGCTTTGTCAGTCGCGGCAACCTTATCGCCCAGATCCTTGATCGATTTCTCGGTCGTGTGGATGAAAGCTTCGGCTTGGTTGCGCGCTTCGACGAGTTCGCGACGCTTCTTGTCTTCGTCTTTGTGGGCGTCGGCTTCTTCGGTCATACGCTTGATGTCGGCATCGGTCAGGCCGCCGGACGCTTGAATGCGGATCGACTGTTCTTTGTTGGTGGCCTTGTCCTTGGCGCCGACGTTGACGATGCCGTTGGCATCGATGTCAAAGGTGACTTCGACTTGGGGCACGCCGCGGGGTGCGGGCGGAATGCCTTCCAAGTTGAAGGTGCCGAGCATCTTGTTGTCGGCCGCCATTTCGCGCTCGCCTTGAAAAACGCGAATGGTGACAGCGTTCTGGCCATCTTCGGCGGTCGAGAAGACCTGGCTCTTCTTGGTCGGGATGGTGGTGTTGCGGTCGATGAGACGCGTGAAGACGCCGCCCAAGGTTTCGATGCCGAGCGAGAGTGGTGTGACATCGAGCAGGAGCACGTCTTTGACGTCGCCCTTTAGAACGCCAGCTTGAATGGCAGCGCCGACGGCAACGACTTCATCGGGGTTGACGCCTTTGTGCGGCTCTTTGCCGAACAGTTCTTTGACCAACGACTGCACGCGCGGCATGCGCGTCATACCGCCGACGAGCACGACTTCATCGATTTCTGCGGCTTTGAGGCCGGCATCTTTGATGGCTTGCAGGCATGGTCCCTTGGTCTTCTCGACGAGGTCGTCGACAAGGGTTTCGAGCTTGGCACGCGTCAGCTTCATGGTGAGATGGAGCGGCGACTGGGTCTGCGCGTTCATGGAGATGAAGGGCAGGTTGATTTCGGTCTGCTGCGACGAGGACAATTCGATCTTGGCCTTTTCGGCGGCTTCCTTGAGGCGCTGCAAAGCGAGCTTGTCATTGCGGAGGTCGACGCCGTTTTCTTTTTTGAACTCGGTGGCGAAATACTCAACGAGGCGCATGTCGAAGTCTTCACCGCCGAGGAAGGTGTCGCCGTTGGTCGACTTCACTTCGAAGACGCCGTCGCCGATTTCGAGGATGGAAATATCGAACGTGCCACCGCCGAGATCGTAAACGGCGATGGTTTTTGCTTCTTTCTTTTTGTCGAGACCGTAAGCGAGCGCGGCAGCGGTCGGCTCGTTGATAATGCGGAGCACTTCGAGACCGGCGATGCGGCCAGCGTCTTTGGTGGCTTGGCGTTGCGCGTCGTTGAAGTATGCAGGAACTGTGATGACGGCCTGGGTGATGGTTTCGCCGAGCTTGGCTTCGGCGGTTTCCTTCATTTTTTGCAGGATCGCGGCGGAGATTTCGGCGGGCGAGTATTGCTTGCCGTGGGCTTCAACCCAAGCGTCGCCGTTTGGACCTTTGACGATGGTATAGGGGACGAGCTTCTTGTCCTTTTCAACCATCGGGTCGTCGTAGCGGCGACCGATCAAGCGCTTGATGGCGAAGAGAGTGTTGGTGGGGTTGGTGACGCCCTGACGCTTCGCGGGCAAGCCAACGAGGCGCTCGCTCTCGGTGTAGGCGACGATGGAGGGGGTGGTATTGGCGCCCTCAGAGTTTTCGAGGACCTTTGGCTTAGCGCCATCCATGACAGCCACGCACGAGTTGGTCGTGCCAAGGTCGATACCAATCACTTTAGCCATGATAAACTTTCCTTCTTTCCTATAGCGAGCTGCCCGGCCCCAGATCGAGCGCGTCGGCAGGCGTAAATCCTGCAACGGCTATACCCTGATGGCGTCCGGTATCGCGACCCCTGCGGCGCGCGATCAACAGCCCCCGGCGCTGACATTTTCGTGATCGGTATATAGGTGGGGGGGCGCGGTGCGGCAATGGCGGGCGAGAAGGAAAAATCCGGAAAACGAGTGGGCGCGTTAAGAATGTGACGGATCGAGCGCGTAACCTTTGAGAGGTCATGGCAGTGAACGCGGCGGAGCAACGCACTTTTCGGCATTTGCCGGGCTATTTCAACGCGCGCCAGCAGGCTGAATTACTGCTCCATATCAAAGACATATTGGAGATCGCGCCGCTGTTTCAACCGGTCATGCCCCGCACCGGGAAAGCGTTCTCGGTGCGGATGAGCAACTGTGGGCCGCTTGGGTGGGTGTCTGATAAAGAGCGCGGGTATCGCTACCAACCGACGCACCCGGTGACAGAGGAGGCGTGGCCCGCCATGCCGAAACTGTTGCTGGATCTCTGGCTCCGAGAAGCGCGATACCCAGCGCCGCCGGAAGCGTGCCTGATTAATTTGTATCAGGAGGGCGCTAAGATGGGTGCGCATCAGGATCGGGACGAGGCGGATTTTTCGGCGCCAGTGGTTTCGGTATCGCTTGGTGACGCCGCTGTGTTTCACGTCGGGGGCAGGAAGCGGACGGACCCGAAGGTGCGGGTTACACTTAAATCTGGAGACGTGTTGTTGCTCGAAGGCGAGAGCCGGTTGGCGTATCACGGCATTGATCGAGTGATCGCAGGAAGCAGCGAATTGTTGGCGCGATGCGGATTTGCCGAGGGTGGGCGGATGAATTTGACACTGCGACGGGTGACAGGTGTTGGGTGATTTACGCCCGATGATATTGTGGTTTTGGTTATTTGCAACGCGCTCATCGCGGACAAGCGAGCAATCACCCCCACCTAAGCGCTGTCTGAGCTTACCACCGGCATCTTTGGTGCCTCCCCCCATCAAGGGGGAGGGATTTCTGCGCTTGCGGACAGCGAGGGAGTTGATTGAGCTTTATAAATCGCCTTCAGAATTCGGGTAGATGCCGTGCGCAATCAAAAAGGCCGCCCCGGGTGGGAGCGGCCTTCTCTGAAGCCTACCTCTTGCGAGGCGTGCCAACGTCAAATCGCAGCTAAAAGATTAGCGCGCTTCGATGTTGCCAACAGCCATCTTGCCAGTGCGGCGATCTTCCTGCGTGTCAAAAGCAACCTTTTGACCTTCGCGGAGGCCGCGCATGCCAGCGCGCTCAAGAGCGGTTGCATGAACGAAAACGTCCTTGCTGCCGTCGTCCGGCTGGATGAAGCCGAAGCCTTTTTGGTCGTTGTAGAACTTCACGGTACCAGTCTGCATAGTCGTGTCCTTTAGTCAGTCATTTAAAGCCAGTCCCAGTGCCAAAGCACAAAGATGTGGCGGCCGTCGATTTTTGAGGGAAGTGTTCGTCATCCCTGCGTTGGCGCTGAAACCAGCACTGCAGGGCTAAACGGCCAATTGTCCGGCCAAAATCGATGCGTGCATCTAGCACGATCGTATTGGCTTTGCAAGGAAATGAATTAACTCATAGTCCTGATTGGAGTATGAACGGCGGTAAGACCGAAGTCGCGGGCAAACGCGGCATTGGGGTCGTTTGTGTAACAACAAATGCCAACGGCTAAGGCTGCGCCGACCGTTAAGCACTACGTCGGCGCCAAATACATAGCTGGATTCGACCTTAAGCGCCGTCGTTGTTGTCTGGGTCAGAGTTGGGACCAGAACCGACGTTTTCATTAGCGGAGCCTGCTGCCGATGGTGCGGCGGGGGGCGCGCTTGGCTTGGGGGCGGCTTGTGACACGGTGACGATGGATGCGCGCAGGACGCGGTCGCCGAGCATATAACCTTCCTGCAAGACGTTGAGGATGGTGCCGTTGGGAACATCGTTGTTCGGAATTTGCATCATCGGCTGGTGAAAGTGGGGGGAGAATATCTCACCCAGCGCCGCGATGCGTTTGACGCCATGACGCTCAAGCACATTTAAGAATTCGCGCTCGGTCATGGTCACGCCATCGATGAGGCTTTTTAGCGCTGGATCAGCGTCTGCGGCGCCGGCAGGTACAGCGGCAATGGCACGGGGGAAAATATCAGTGAGCGCGACAACGTCGGTGGCGAATTTGCCGATGGCGTAGCGCGAGGCGCTGGCCTTTTCATCTTCGGTGCGGCGGCGCAGATTTTCCATATCCGCCATAAGACGGAGATTGCGATCCTTGTAATCGGCGAGGTCGCGGCGCAGTTGAGCGATCAGATCGTCGGCGTGGTTGCGCGGCGCTGCGGGGGGCGCTTCAGCTGCTTCTTGGGCGGCGACATCATCGAGCGCTTCTTGGATGGCAGCCTTGCGCGTTTCGTCGTTTAGTCCGACGTTGGGTCCAACATTGGTTCCATCTGGGCGTTCGGTGCTCATGCGATTTCATCCACTTTATTCAAGTTATTCAGGTCGATGTCCTAAGACTAATTCGTTCTGAGCCTGTTCAATCAGAGCTCAGTCATTTTGGGTCATGGTGGCAGGCAGCGTCCAAGCAATCGTCTAGCCCCCCGTCAGCCCTCGCATATCGGCTGGGTGGTTCAAAAAATCAAGTCAGGATGCGGGACACGAGCTTGGCCGTGTAATCGACCATCGGAATGATCCGGGCATAATTGAGACGGGTGGGGCCGATAACGCCCATAACAC
>JABFRJ010000209.1 GCA_013141255.1 Hyphomicrobiaceae bacterium | reverse complement strand
AGAACAACCAATAGTTGTAAATTTGACACAAAATCTAACATAGCCGGATCATTGCGAAAACAATCTTGCACAACTTAAGATTGCAATATAACTACGCTGATCAGTACAGTTGAGTTCTTGCGTCCCTCCAGAACCTTAGGGATTTGTCCGCAATGACGGCTCGACCGCTACTTTTGACATGCCTTGCGTTGATGTTCGGCGGGTGTGCACTCCAATCTGAGCCTCTGAGTGAGGTCGAGTTATCTTCGTATGTGGACGACAAGCGCTCTCGTTTGACAGCCGAGCGTCTGCCGCTGACTGGCGCGCTGACGCTTAGCGAAGCGTTGACTCGCGCAAACAAATACAACCTCGACAAAGAGATCGAGGTCATGCAGGTACTGCTAGCTGAACAGCAACTTCAAGTCGCTCATTTTGCCAAGCTACCGGGTCTGGTCGCCGGTTCCGGATTTGCGGATCGCAGCAACTATGCAGGTGGGTCCAGCGTACGCCTGCTCGGCCCGACCGCTGTTGGAGAGGAATCGCTAACGTCGTCCGCATCGTCCGAGCGCCAAGTCCGCACGTCTGACATTCGCTTCAGTTGGCACATCCTCGATTTCGGCCTCTCCTACATCCGCGCGAAGCAGGCCGCCGACAAAGTTCTCATAGCCGAAGAGACGCGCCGTCGAGTTGTTAATCGGATCGCGGAAAATGTCCGAGCAGCGTATTGGCGTGCCGTTGCATCGACGCGCATGCTGCGCAAATTGGCAACATTGGAAACGAGAGTTTCTCGAGCGCTCGCAGATTCGAAATCTATCGCTGATAAGGGTGATACCTCACCGCTAACGGCTTTGACTTATGAACGTGAGTTGGTTGAGATCCAGCGCGAAATACAAAAACTGAATGGCGAGTTGAGTAACGCAAAGGCACAATTGGCAGCGCTGGTCAATCTTGATCCGGGAAAACCGTTCGAAGTCGCAGTGCCATCTCGACTCCCTCCGCTTGCAAGTTCGAGGTTGGCCGTGGAAGCAATGATTTCGACGGCGTTGACCAACCGCTCAGAGCTGCGTGAAGTTGTGTATCAGCAGCGAATCAACGCAAAGGATGCGGATGCCGCCCTTCTGGAGATGCTGCCCGGTCTTTCGCTCGATGCGACACCGTCGTGGAATAGCAATCAATTTCTCTACAACAATCATTGGGTTTCTTGGGGAGCGCAGGCGAGCTGGAACTTGATAAAGGTATTCTCGTATCCTGATCGTCGCGCTGAAGTCGAATCCAAAGATGCCGTGCTCGACGCCCGCGCACTCGCGGTTATGATGGCAATCATGACTCAAGTTCACGTCGCCCGTGCCCGCCTCTATCACGCACTCCGAGAGTTCCGCACAGCCGAGCATTATCATGATGTACAACAACGTATTCTTGACCAAATTCGCAGTGCCGCGTCAGCTGGCAAAGTGAGCGAGCAGACGACGATTCGCGAGGAGATGAACACGCTGGTTGCCATCGTCAAGCGCGATATGGCGTACGCAGAACTCCAAAGTGCCGACGCGGCCTTGACTGCTTCAATGGGTATACTCCCGGCGGAAGAGGTGGCGCGGCCAGCGATGATAGCTGCCAGATGAGAGATACCAACCGAATGTCATTTGACTACGGACGGGCGCTTTTTTCTGTGCTGCCAGCGTTAGCGGTAGCGCTGACCAGCATCGCCGCCAGTGCCCAGACCGGGGCAACGCAGTCCACAAATCGCCAAGGTGCCAGTGGTAGCATTCGTGGCGTAACGCGCGCGGAGGCGGCGGCGACAATATCAAGCGAACTCGTCGCGCGCATCGTTGAATTGCCGTTTAAAGTAGGTCAGGCGTTCAGCAAAGATGACATTCTCATACGTTTCGACTGTCAGCGATACGAGGCCGATCTGGAGGCCGCAGTTGCGGATGTGAGTGCGCAGCAGATTCACGCCGAGACGAACCGTCAACTTCTACGTCATCGCGCGACGGGCGCCAACGATCTCGCGCTCGCAGAGGCTAAATTGGCGCAGGCCGTAGCAACGGCGAAATCGATCCGCGTCCGCACGCGCCAGTGCACCATCTCTGCCCCATACGACGGGCGGATTGTCGAACGCCTTGTAGATGTATTCGAGATGCCGGCGTCGAATGCGCCACTGGTCAAAATCGTGAGGGTCGGTGCCATCGAGATTGATCTGATCGTTCCGTCAAATTGGTCGCCATCGCTGGCCTCGGGTCAGCGGTTTACTTTCGCGGTCGATGAAACGGGCAGCGTGCATGACGCAATCCTGCTCAATGTCGGAGCGATCATCGATCCCGTCAGTCGGACACTTAGAGTGACAGCGAGGCTGCCAGATCCTGGCTTAATGCTGCGGCCAGGTATGAGCGGCGTCGCTCAACGCGTTATTGATGCGCAGGCACGCAATCCATGACCGCAGCTGGGAGAGCAGGCGGGCCGTCGTCAACACAAGCGCCTAATCGCGTCGAGAGAACGCCATCGTCGGTCGTGTCGAGCGATGCGGTAGTTTCGGTAAACGCAGCCGTGTTGCTGGCAGCGGAAAGTCGGGTGCGCGAGGCAACCGACGAGACTGAAGTGGTGCACTTGATCGCCAACGAGACCCGCAAGCTCCTTACTGCGCGGCAGGTATTCGTATTCCGTACGGCTTCGTCGAATGACATCCGCGTTGTCGGCATTTCAAGTCTTGCCGAAGTTGAACGCGGTTCTGCCTGTATCCGTTGGATCGAGGCAGTTGCCCGCCAGCTCTTGGCAGCCCATTCTAGTGATGCGTCGCTGCCACTGGACC
Source organism: Hyphomicrobiaceae bacterium (assembly GCA_013141255.1). Classification (GTDB taxonomy): domain Bacteria; phylum Pseudomonadota; class Alphaproteobacteria; order Rhizobiales; family Hyphomicrobiaceae; genus JABFRJ01. The sequence continues at coordinate 4,020 of JABFRJ010000209.1, read as the reverse complement.
TAGCAGACTATGCGCAATTCGACGGGGTCGCTTCGGCAGAATACCCGTTCGCGCATGCTATATGGCAGCCGATGAGGCTAACCTCCGGGGCCTTGTTCGGTGCCGTCCTTGTCACCCGCGAAATGAACTGGTCAATGCAGGACGGCAATGTCCTCGCGCGCGAGGCACGCGCCTTCAGCGAAACATGGCGCGCACTCCTTGCGGAAAAGCATTTGCAACCGCGCCATAGAATTGAAAGGCGCCAGCGCGTCATCATGGCAACATTTGCGATACTCGCTTTACTGTTTCCCGTTCCAATGAGCGTGCTAGCGCCCGTCGAGATCGTCGCGTCTCAGCCGCAACGGGTAAACGCACCCTTGGACGGCGTCATAGCGTCCGTGTTGGTGGAACCGAATCAGCCTGTGAAGGAAGGTCAAGCGATCCTTGTGTTCGAGCAGACGACACTCTCCAATAAACTGCAATTGGCTGAACGGGACGTACTCGTCGCAAGAGCCCGTCTGGATCGTGTAAATCAAGCAGCATTTCAGGACGACAAGGCACGTCACGAGATCGCGCTCGCCCTAGCCGAGTACGAATTGAAGCAGGGTGAGCGGGACTACGCGTCCGATCTTCTTGAGCGGGCCCAGATCGTCGCAGAGCGCAGTGGCCTCCTCGTGTATGCGGATAAGGACCGACTGCTCGGTCAACCAGTGAAAACCGGCGAACGGCTGATGCAGATTATTGACCCGAATAGAGTTGAGGCCAGAGTCGAGTTGGCCATTGCCGACGCAATTGTAATTGAGAAAGAGGTCAATGCGCGTTTATTCCTTGATGCCAAGCCGCTGTCATCCTTATTGGGGCGGGTCGTCAGCGAGGGGTTCATGGCCGAACCGAACGCCACGCAGCAACTTGTCTACCCGCTTCGGATTGCACTTGAGCCGACCGATGATCGTCCAAGAATTGGGTCGCGCGGGATCGCGCAATTGAATGGTCGGCGGGTACCGCTGTTTTATTACCTTTTGCGTCGCCCGATTGCAGCAGCGCGCCAGCACCTGGGGCTGTGAATGCCAAAAAGCTCGGCTCGCTCCACTTACCCATTGCCAGAGCTGCGTCAGGAGCTGCGCCTCCACGAGGGGCCTCGAGACGACGGTCACCGCACCTGGATCATCTATGACCCGTTGCGACATCGTTACTTCCAGATTTCCCGGCAGGCTTTCGAGATCTTGACGCTATGGCGGTCCAGCCCGGTTAGTGAGTTCGCGGTCGAGGCGCGCCAAGTACTCGGTTGGCCAGTTGATGTACAAAATGTCGAGGAAATCGCCAAATTCATCCTGGCCAACAACTTGGCCGTTGATCCGCCCGGAGGCGATGCCAAGGTCTACTCGCTGCAGGTGCAACGGGCACGCCATGGTGGGTTGTCATTAAAATTACTGCACAACTACTTGTTCTTCAAGATCCCGCTAGTTCATCCCGCGCGTGTGCTAGCGGCGATGATGCCCTTTGCGGCACCACTATTCACACGTACGACCGCGATCATTATAGCTATCCTTGGCATATGTGGGCTCTATCTGTCATCCCGACAGTGGGAGTCGTTTGTCTCGACCTTCGTTGACTACCTTAATTTGGAAGGTGCAATTCTATTCGCCTGTGTGCTCGTTTTCGTCAAAACGCTGCACGAATTAGGTCATGCCTTCGTGGCAACTCGTGCCGGTGTTCGTGTTACGTCGATGGGTATTGCAGTCATGTTGATGACGCCGATGCTCTACACGGATGTCAGCGATGCATGGCGGTTGCGCGACAGACGTTCCAAGCTTGCGATCGACGCAGCAGGTATTGCAGTCGAGCTGGCGCTCGCGGCCCTCGCACTTTTTCTTTGGGCCTTTCTGGCAGACGGCCCACTGCGTTCGACCGCATTCATGATCGCGACAACCAGCTTGTTCATGGGGCTTGCCATCAATCTCAACCCACTCATGAAGTTCGATGGTTACCACATGCTCGCGGACAGCTGGGGGATTTCAAACCTTCAACAACGCAGCAATGCCCTCGCTATATGGCGGCTGCGGGAACTCCTATTCGGGTTGGGTCACGAACCACCCGGGACGTTTCTGCCGCAGAAGCAAACCCTTCTGATCCTCTACGCCGTCGCAGCCTGGCTCTATCGCATGGTCCTATTCCTGGGCATCGCGTTAGTAGTCTACCACGCTTTCTTCAAGGTTCTGGGCATCATCCTTTTTGCAGTGGAGATCCTTTGGTTCATCCTCCTGCCTGCAGTACGAGAGATTAGAGCATGGTGGGACATGAGAAATGACATCGCTGGCCAGAGGCGTTCACTCATCACAGGGGCTGTTACGATTGTGTGCCTAACCGGCTTGTTCGTTCCGTGGAGTAGCACGATCTCCGCGCAGGGGATGGCGATCGCGAGCTATCAGTTCCGTTTCTACGCGCCGCGTCCTGCACGCGTAGAAACCGTCGAGATCAAGGACGGCCAGTCTGTAGCGGCTGGCGCGGTTGCGTTCACGTTGTCATCCCCCGACCTCGAGCGCGAAGCGGCACAGGCACAGAAACGCATAACCTCCAGCGAAGTGCGTTTGGATAGAATTGCAGGAGATGAGGCCGATCGCGCCAACCGACTCGTGCTCGAAGGTGAGCTGGCGCGGGACCGATCGAATCTAGACGGCCTGCAGAGGGAATTGGATAGGCTTGTTGTGAAAGTTCCGACTGCCGGGCTGATCAAAGAATTAGATCTAGATCTGAGACCGGGTGAATGGATCAACGATGCGAAGCCGCTGGCCCGGTTGGTTGGCCAAGGCGCACCACAAGTCGTCACGTATATTGCTGAACAGGATGTCCACCGACTCGTGCCTGGCGCCCTCGCGACATTTATCCCAGACGATCCCTTGCAACCCATGCTCGACGGTCGAGTGATCGAAATTGCGCCGGCAGGAGCCAGAGCGCTTGAATATGTTCAGCTCGCCTCCGTATTCGGGGGCTCGATCCCGTCCGATCGCGAGCCGAATGGAGAGGTAAGGCCACGTTCAGGCTGTCACCTCGTGCGAATTGCACTCTACGGTCAGCCACTCAAACAAGCACAGCGCGGCATCATCCGTTTAGTTGCTGAACGAGAGAGCATCGCGACGGCGATATCACGCCGCATACTCCAGGTGCTCATTCGCGAAAGTGGCACCTAGTTGCTTTTTGCGCCGGTCGTTGCAGCAACTCAACAACATGCCAGGAAAGGGGCTGTTAGGGGCGCGATTGAACTCAAGTACCCGAATCCGCATCAGACGGCGGAAGCGTTCACCAGCAAATCTCAATTGCCTAGTGACGAAGCCGAAACAACACTAAATTCCGATGGCGCTTCGTGGATACATAGTTCAAACAAATAAAATATTTAACCATCATTTCAATGGCATATGGTGCCCAGAAGAGGACTCGAACCTCCACGATCTTGCGACCGCTAGCACCTGAAGCTAGTGCGTCTACCAATTCCGCCATCTGGGCCCGGACGATGAGTTAGAGCGCCAGCGACGCCTTGTCAACGACTGCGCAGCCTCAGGCCCGAAAAAGTAAACCGCCAGCCATTGGCCGTGGCACCGCTGTTGTGGTCGGTAGGCTCAGTGGCAGCCCAGCCAGCGATCGCACGGCAAGAAATGCAAAGCATTCCGCTTCGAGTTGATCGCCATCCCACCCAACAACTTCGACCGGTTCAACAGGCCCCCCCAGTGCCGCCGCCAGCCCGGACATAAGAGTGAGGTTCAAACGACCGCCACCAGCAACAATCCAACGCCGCGGAACATTCGGAACCAATCGAAGCGCGCTCACGGTCGCCTGTACTGTGAAAGCAGTCAGCGTAGCGGCGCCATCCGCGAGCGACATTCCGTCGACCGCCTGTGCCAAGACATGAAAATAATTCCTGTCGAGCGACTTCGGCGCTTGCATAGAAAAATACGGATCTTGCATCAAACGAGCAACGACATCCGTCGCGACAACACCCTGTGCAGCCACGTGGCCTGCATCATCGTATGCCCCCGCATTATGCTG
>JABFRJ010000198.1 GCA_013141255.1 Hyphomicrobiaceae bacterium | reverse complement strand
ACCTCAGGCTCCGATTATTCCACGTCGACCGCGGATGTAGTCCGGCATCCATGCCATGCCCCACCGCCGACATCGGCTGCGCCTTTGTAAAAATCTCCGCGTCCTCGCCAATCCCAACTTCGAGATATTGCGACCACGCACCTGCTGCGATTAAAGTCTCTTTCAACGCCAACGCTTCCTTCGAGCCCGGCTTCAATCGTCGCAAATCACCGCCCAGTAGCGTCTCAACGCTGGCACGAATCGCGTTGGCTTTTTCTGGCGCACCTTTCGCTTGCTCCTCAATCACGCGCTCCAACAGCGAGCGAGCAAACGTCACACCAGCCGCCTTCACTGCATGTAGGTCGCACGGCGCCAGCAACCAGGGTTTCCGTCGATCACGCGTAGCCTCCGGTGTATTGGACAAAACATCGGCCAGCTCACCAATTCGCTCGCCCGCACATCCCCGCAAGAATGCAGCCGGGTCTGGCTGCTCACACAACGCTGACATTGTCGCAGCTGCTTGGGAAATATCGAATACACCATCCGCACGGATCGCAACCACAGATGGACCATTGAGCTCTGGTCGCCAAACTCGCCCCGCCAAAGCTGCCAGCTCAACATCATGAGGCAACGTCGCCGTCCCTGTCATTTTTCCAAGCATCTATCACTCCCTAAAATTCCCGAACCACACGCTCTAAGGGCGCGGCTTAATATCATTTGATCGCGAGTAGACCGCGATCCCTAACCCCAGCGCAAGCGCAAGCGTGGCAAACATCATCTGATACGCCTCCGCCGCATACCCACCACTCGTTGGGCCAAACAACGGCGGAATGAACCCAGTCAGCACCGGCAGCGCAGCCGACCCCAACAACTGCGCAACATTCCCCGTCGTAGCACCTCGCCCCGCCAAGTGGTTGGGAAAGTGGCTCCGCATATGAGCAAGCAAAACGGGATTGTAGTTGGTCGCCATACTCAGCCCGAAGAAAAACGCCAACGCCAACATAAGAGGTGGATTTGGTACGAGTGCCAAACCAACCATTAAAAACCATGTGATAAGCGCCCCCGTCATAACAATCCATTTGCGCGTATTAAACACGCGATCCAGCGGACCATAGACAAACACGAAGATCATTTGTAGCAACGCCATGACCGTCAACACAGTTCCGCGTTCCGCCGCTCCGAGGCCATGAATATCTTTTAAATATGGTCCTGCCCATAGCCCCGAAATCGTCACCACCGAAGCATAAGCGACACCGAACAAAGCAAAAACTGGAATAATCCCTGGCAAAACCAGTATCTGCCTAACGCCCTCAATCGCACCAGGAGATGGGCCAACATCGCCCTCCAACCGAACCACACCCGGTGGCGCATCACGGATAAAAATAAAAAACGCCACGTGCGCCACCGCCGATACAATCGCCATGCCTGCAAACGCCATTCGCCAGCCAACCGCTTCTGAAACAAACGCCAACGGTGCGCCCGCCAGAAGAATACCAATCTGTGACAGGCCGAACACCCACGACAACCCCTGCGCCCACCGCGCCTGCGGCAACCATGTCGAAATCAAAATCAGCGCTGACATAAAACTTGCAGCACAGCCCAATCCGGTGATAACGCGCGCAAGCACAAATATCGGCCCCGTCTGCGCCACAGCGTGCAACGTCGCCCCCACCACCATAAAGATCGACAAGTACCCAACCGTCCGCCGCGCGCCGATCCGATCAAACGCAACCCCGACCCCAACTTGCGCCACCATAAGGCTGGCAAAAAATCCGCCACTCGCCAGCCCCAACATGCGCGGGCTTAAATCCAAATCGCGGATGAGTTCTGGCGCGATGACGGCCAGTGCCGTTCGCCAAAACTGCGAGAGCAAGGTCGTCATTGTCAACATCGCCACCAATACGGCGACATGTTTTCTACTCGGTACCGCAAGCGTTTCCATTGTGCTCGAATGCTCACGCGTCATGCTTCGGTGTCAACGCCCCAATTCTCCGCCACAGCCTCTAAACCGCAACGCGAGCAGACAAAATCTCACCCAAAGTGCTGCCACGCTCCAGATCAATTCACCAGTTGCATCATCCCAAAACCGAAGCCAACAGCCGCATGGCAGCCGAGCACATCAGACCGCCCAGCCTCAATCCAGTGTTGCAGCCCGCCAAGCCATGCTTTGACACCACCTCCAGCAATGTATACGTTGATTTGAGCCAAAAGCGCCGTCCCACTGCTTCCGGATACCATCCCATGTCGTCGACCCCAGCCAACACAACCCTGACGATCGCCGTCCTCCCTGGCGACGGCATTGGCCTGGAAATTCTACCGCCAACAACCGCGCTGCTGGAAACACTGTCTAAGCACTTCGGAACATTCCGCTTCAAATTCGAAGAACGCCGCGATTGCGGTGCTGCTTATTACAAAGAAAGCGGCAAGGACTGCTCAACCGAAGCCTTCGAAGTCGCCCGCAAAGCCGATGCAATTTTATTGGGTGCCATGGGCTTGCCGAACGTGCGCCTACCCAGCGGCACCGAAATCGCCCCTCACCTCCGTATGCGCGAAGAATTCGGCCTTTACGCCGGTGTCCGCCCCGTCAAGGCGTATCCCAACACCGTCCGTCGCCTTGCCGACCCACGCGCCGACAACATCGACCTCGTCACCCTGCGCGAGAGCACCGAAGGCCTATTCTACACGCAAGGCCGGGGCGAAGTTATCGGCGATACAGAAGCCCGCGAAACTCTACGCATCACCCGTGTCACAACTGAAAAACTCTGCGACACGGCGTTCCAGATAGCTACACGCCGCAAAGCCAAGCGCGGCACCGCCAGCGTCACCTGCGTCGACAAAGCCAACGTCTTCCGCGCTTTCGCCTTCTTCCGCAAAATCTTTGACGAGCGTGCACGCGCCTTTCCCGACATTCCCGCTCGCCATAATTATGTCGACGCCCAAGCCCTCGACCTTGTGCGCCGTCCCTGGGACTTCGATGTCCTCGTCATGGAAAACATGTTTGGCGATATTCTCTCTGACCTCGGCGGAGGCCTTGTTGGCGGCATGGGCATGGCTCCCTGCGCCGAGTTGGGCGACAATCACGGACTATTTCAACCTGCTCACGGCTCTGCGCCCGACATCGCAGGCCAAGATAAAGCCAACCCAACCGCAACCTTCCTCTCAGCCGCCATGATGCTCGATTGGCTCTGCATCCGCACCGGCATCCAGGCACTAGGCGATGCCGCCATCTTGCTTGAAGATAGCGTCGACGACGCATTCGCCACAAAATCCTTGCGCCCCATGGAGTTTGGCGGCGATCAAGGCCTGAAAGCGGCCAACGCCGCAGTCGTTAACGCACTTAACAAGCGGCTCGGCAAAGACAGCTAACAACGACACCTAGCAACAGCAGCAGTCACCTATCGATTCATTGCCAACCAACGCTATAGTGCTCTCAATTCCTGAGGGTCCCATGCCGAAACTTAAACGCCTCCTACCACGTCCGACCAGAATGGCTAGCGCCTCTGCAGCACAAGCCAGCGCCCCGCTAGAGGAACCAGCCACAGGCGCGGTCAACAATACCTTACGCGCCTATCAAGAGATCCGCCGCCAAATACTCGCCGACGAAATGCCTGCGGGCTCCCAACATCTCGAGCAAGATCTCGCCGAACGTCTCAAGATGAGCCGCACCCCAGTCCGCGAGGCTTTAATCCGCCTGGCCGAAGAAAAATTAGTTGAAATAAGGCCGCGTCACGGCGTCCGAGTGCTGCCAATCTCACTCAAAGATATGGCCGAAATCTACGAAGTACTAACCGAACTCGAAGCCCTTGCCGCTCGCCGCGCAGCCGAGAGCGGCCTCGCGCCAGATGAACTTGCCAGCCTGGATGCCGCCGTCGCCGCCATGGACGATGCATTGCAAAAAAACGACCTCATCGCCTGGAGCCAAGCCGACGCAGACTTTCACGCGCGCCTAATTGCTGCTGGGGGCAATGCCCGATTAGAAACCGCTGTCCGAATGTGCCTCGACCAGGTCCATCGCGCGCGACGCTACACTTTGAACCTACGCCCGAAACCTAAAACCAGCAACGACGACCATCGCGCAGTCGTCGCAGCCATCCGAGCACGCGACGCCACCCGCGCCCACACCATTCATCACCGCCATCGCGAACAAGCTGGCCGCCTACTGCTGAGTCTCTTGTCCGAGAATGGCAAAACAGAAGTCTGAGCAACGCTTAGCTCTGCCTCACGCCCAACATCAGATGTACCGCGTCCGCCAACAGCGAAACCGTAATTTCTGCGTCAATCTCAAGTTCATTACGGCGTGCCGCATGCGTCGGCAGTCGGAAGTTCAAATTCAGCGTTTCCGTACCACGCACTGTCATCGTCACAGCCGTCTGCTCACCCAATCGCACAACCTCTGTCACACGCCCCGGCACTGGATTTTCCCGCTCCCCCTGCGATGGACGCCCCCGCCGATGCAGCACAATCGACTCGGCTGGGATCAACCAAGAACAGCGCGCTCCCACGGCCAGATCACCGGTATGCCGAGCCTCCAACACGCCCCCCGCCCAAGTCAGTCGGCCAGATTGACCGGGCTTTCCAATAGCAGTCACCACTCCCTCGAAGACATTAGTCTCGCCCATCACTCGCGCGATAGCGGCAGTAGTCGGGCGCAGCCGACAATCCTCCGGCGTCCCCTCCTGAACCGTTTCCCCCCGCAACAACACCATCATGCGATCGGCCAACGCCTGCGCCTCATCAATGTCATGCGTCACCAAAACAATCGGAATGTTTAACGACCGGCGCAGCACAACCAATTCGCGTTTCAATCGTTCACGCGTCATCTGATCAACAGCCGAAAATGGCTCATCCAGCAGCAACACCGCCGGATCCCGCGCCAGCGCCCGCGCAATTGCCACACGTTGCTGCTGCCCACCAGACAACTGCTGCGGCCTTCGATCTTCGAGCCCTTTAAGATTGACGCGAGCAAGCAATCTTTCAGCCAGCACGCGCGCGCGCGACATCTCACCACCGACAGCAATCGCCACATTGTCTCGCGCTGTTAGATGCGGAAAAAGCGCAAAATCCTGAAACACAAATCCGCTTCGCCGCTGTTGAGGGCTTAGATTTATGCGCGCTGCCGCATCGAACCACACTGCATCCCCAACCACAATTCGTCCAGCAGCCGACTGCACCAAGCCAGCCAAAGCGCGCAGGACCGTTGTCTTGCCCGCCCCCGACGGCCCTACAATCGCGAGCAGCTCTCCTGCCCCACATGACATCGATACGTTGAGTGGAATCGGACCGTGCTGCTGCATTGTCGCAACTAGTGCCTTCGTCACCGCAGCAACTTGCGATCCATCGGTCATATGATCAAACACGCTTACTGTTCAAATGCATGACCAGAAGCGCTACGAACGACACCGCCAACAGCACAACTGCCATGACGGCAGCATCAGCGTTTCGAAATGCCTGCACTGAATCATAGATCGAAATCGAAAGCGTCCGGGTCTCCCCTGGAATATTCCCCCCAACCATCAGCAAAACCCCAAACTCGCCCAACGTATGTGCCGTTACCAGCGCCAGAGCCGACACCATGCCCGGCCATGCCAATGGCAACTCAATGCGCCGAAACGTATCCCACCGCGACAATCCCGACGTCCATGCCGCCTCCCTAACATGCTGAGGAATAGCTTCAAACGCCCGCTGCATCGGCTGGATTGCAAACGGCAGATTGACAATCAGCGATGCCAGCAAAATGCCGATGAACGTAAACAGTACCGGTCCACCTACAAATGCTTGCGCCAACGTGCCGACCACTGTACCCGGCGCCAGGCCCACGAGCAGGTAATATCCAAGTACTGTAGGTGGCAGTACCAGCGGCAGCAGAACGAGCGCCTCAATTATGGGCTTATAGCGCGATCCGGTCGTCGCCAGCCATCGCGCAGCAACAATCGAAATAGGCCCGAGCAATACACACGTCCAAAACGCTAGCTTCAACGATAGCCCTGCAGCGCCCCAATCCACGAAACTCTCCGCCCAACTACAATCCGATTAACGACTCCCATCCGGCCTTACAAAGCCAAACGAACCAAAGATCTCTCGCGCTGTCACGCCGCCAGCGAATGCATAAAATGATTGCGCAATTTCTCCCGCATCCTTCAACAACACCATGCGTTGCCGCAGCGCTGAGTGCAATGTCTCCGGCAGTAGAATGGTATGCGCTACATCCGAAATCTTCGGCGACAGAGCGAGCGAATACGCGATAATTCCCCCATCTGTACTGCCCGAGATCGCAAACTGGCCAGCCTGCGAAACATTCTCCCCCAGCACCAATTTGTCTTTAATACTCTGCCACAACCCAGCACGTTCCAGCACCTCTTGCGCGCGCTTCCCGTAGGGCGCGTGCTCTGGATTCGCGATGGCAAACCTCTTGAGGCGACCATCTTTCAGCCCAACTCCAACATCAACCAGCGCACTATCGGCCATAATGGACGAATTTCTCGGGACAACCAGTGCTAAGCGTCCGATCGCGTATACAACGCCATCATCGCTAGTAAATCCTTCTCTGGACAGCGCCAGAACATAGTCTTCGTCCGCCGAAAAGAAGATTTGAAACGGCGCTTTCAACCGGATCTGACGGGCAAAATTCCCCGATGACCCAAAGGCAATACGCACATCCTTTCCAGTTTCCTTACGGAAGGCGTCAGCAACAGCGGTCAATGCAAACTGCAAATCAGACGCTGCCGCAATAACAGGAATAACATCCGACGCGCGCACTTTGCATGACATGCCAAAACCCAATCCCAGGCACATCGTCAAAATAGATGTAGCATCACGAACCCTTCGCATGACTC
>JABFRJ010000544.1 GCA_013141255.1 Hyphomicrobiaceae bacterium | reverse complement strand
GTCTTTGCTGCCACCGTAGAGCCAAAGCGCGTCAGTGAGGTTAGGCGCACCGAGCTCTGCTTTACCTTTGCCATCATCACCATGACAGGTGATGCACTGCTCTTTGAAGACTGCCCCCCCACGACCCACCGCAGCAGCATCGTTGCTTTTGCCTGAGAGCGATAAAACATATTCGGCAGAGTCGCTGATCTGTTCTGCCGACAATGTTTTATCAATGCCGAATTTTGGCATGTCTGAGGCGCGCGTCTTCTTGTGATCGGTCCGAATACCAAACTGGATGGTATCCTGAATGTCTCCGATTTTTCCACCCCAAATCCAATCATCGTCGTTGAGGTTTGGATACCCCATGAATCCTTGAGCTCCACGGCCGTGGCAAGGCGCACAATTGATCTGGAACGCAGAGCCACCGGCCGTTTGAGCAAATCGCAGTAATTCGGGATCTTTACTGATGGCTTCCAGAGGCGTCGAAGCCAAGCGGGCACGGATACCTTGTTGGGTGTTCTCGGCGCTCTTGACCTCTGCAGCCACTGCGGCGCGTTGGCTATACCCCAGCATCCCTTTCGTGTAGCCCGTTAGCGTCGGCCAGGCCGGGTAGGCGATCATATAGCCAATCCCCCAAATGATGCAGGCGTAGAACGACAGCAGCCACCAGCGCGGAAGAGGCTTGTTAAGCTCCTTAATCCCATCCCACTCATGGCCGGTGGTTTCGACGCCCGTGACGTCATCAATTTCGCGATGCGAGCTCATTAGCGGCCCTCTTGCTTTTGCGAACGCACATCCAAATCAAGCGCAGTTCGTTGCGCTTGCTCGAAACGCCCCCGATTATTGGGCCACAATGCATAGACGACAACGCCCGCAAACATGGTAATGAACAGCAAAAGTGATGTGACCTGACTGAACGTGGCGACGGTTTCATATGTCATATTGGGCCTCAACGAAGGTTCGGGCCGGCCGCATCGAAGGTGGCAAAATCCACCATCTGGCCTAGGATTTGCATGTAGGCAATTAATGCATCAAGCTCGGTTACAGCGGCGCCCGCAGTTCGCTCGTAACGCAGAACTTTTGCCTTTGGGTATCGTGCTAACATCTCGCGTGCCGGACGACTGTCAGGATCGATCTGCGCTTTCAGGTCGGTATCAGCCTTGGCAATCATGTCGTCGGTGTAAGGCACCCCAACAATTCTGAGGGTTTTCAAACGATCAGCAATGTTGCCGCTGACAAGCGGTGTCGCATTGAGCCAAGGATACCCAGGCATAATGCTCTCAGGCACTAGCGCGCGCGGATTATTAAAATGATCCGCATGCCATTGGTCAGAATAGCGACCACCCACACGAGCGAGATCCGGTCCAGTTCGCTTTGAACCCCACTGAAAGGGATGATCGTACATACTCTCCGCTGCCAGACTGTAATGGCCATATCTTTCTACTTCATCGCGAAGTGTCCGGATCATTTGGCTATGGCAACCGTAGCAACCTTCCCGAACATATATGTCGCGTCCGGCCTGCTCCAGCGGCGTATACGGGCGCATACCTTTGACCTTTTCGATTGTGCTATCAACCCAAAACAAAGGTGCGATTTGCACAAGCCCACCGATTGACACAACGATGAGGATGCCAATCAGCAGAATGAAAGAATTTCGTTCAAACCGTTCGTGAGACATTGTCACTTCACCTGAATGACGGGTTGAAGACGAAGAGCGGGAGCAGCGGCAACACGCGGTTGATCTTCTGCATCTTGCATGGCATCGCCGCGGATCGTCCGCCACACGTTGTAAATCATGATCAGTGAGCCAGCGACAAACAGAAGGCCACCGATTGCGCGGATCACATAGTAAGGCTTCATCGCTTCCACGGTTTCAATGAACGAGTACTGCAGAAAGCCAAGCTTGTCGTACGCACGCCACATCAAACCTTGCGTGATACCAGACACCCACATCGCCGTGATGTAGAGCAAAATGCCAATGGTTGAGATCCAGAAGTGCCACTCAACCAATTTGAGCGAATACAATCCTTTGCGGTTCCATAACCAAGGAACAAGGCAGTAAATTGCACCAAACGACACCATCGCAACCCAGCCCAACGCTCCAGAATGCACATGACCGATTGTCCAGTCCGTGTAGTGCGAAAGCGAGTTCACCGCTTTTATGCTCATCAACGGGCCTTCGAACGTCGACATGCCGTAAAATGCGACCGAAACAACAAGGAGCCGCACGACTGGGTCGGTACGAAGCTTGTCCCACGCTCCAGCAAGCGTCATCAGTCCGTTGATCATGCCGCCCCACGAGGGCATCCACAGCATGATCGAAAATGCCATACCGAGCGTCTGCGCCCACTCAGGCAACGCGGTGTAATGCAAGTGGTGCGGTCCGGCCCAGATATAGAGGAAGATCAGGGTCCAGAAGTGAACAATTGACAAACGATAGGAATAGACCGGGCGTTCAACGCGCTTTGGGATAAAGTAATACATGATGCCAAGGAAGCCAGCGGTGAGGAAAAAGCCCACCGCATTGTGGCCATACCACCACTGCGTCATCGCGTCCTGCACGCCAGCATAAACAATGTAGCTTTTACTACCGACGAGCGAGACCGGAATGGTCGCGTTGTTGACCAAATGCAGCATTGCGACAGTCACGATGAAGGCGAGATAAAACCAATTGGCAACGTAGATGTGAGGCTCTTTGCGCCGAATGAGGGTGCCAAGGAAAACCAGCAGGTAGACGACCCAAACAATGGTCAGCCAAAGATCAGCATACCATTCCGGTTCGGCATACTCCTTGCCTTGCGTGACACCCAACAGATATCCCGTACCGGCAATTGCAATGAAGAGTTGATACCCCCAGACCACGAACCACGGAGACCAGCGTCCGGCCAGACGCGCGTGACAAGTCCGCTGTACGACATAAAACGATGTTGCCAAGAGCACATTGCCGCCAAATGCAAATATGACGGCAGAAGTGTGTAGGGGCCGTAAGCGCCCGAAGCTGATCCAAGGCAGGTCAAAATTGAGTGCTGGGATCGCAAGCTGCCAGGCAAGAATGTCGCCCACGAGGAAACCTGCAAGCCCCCAGAATAGAGCCGCCAGGGTTGCGACCTTTATCGGCCCATCCTGATAGTGTGTACCATCACTGGTGGTATCGGCTCCAACCAAAGGCTGGTCATTGTGATGCCCAAACGTCCACAGTATACCAATGCCAGCAAGGACTGCACCCGCCGCAAACAACAACCCGTGAAATGCCATGACGGGCTCTTTGGTCAAGCCGGCAATCGCCAGTCCGATGACCAGCAACACTACCGCAGCAGCGGCAGCTATCACGTCCGAAAATGCTGACCATTCTGTTTGTTTAGCGGCCATGGTCCCCTTAACCCTCTAAAGTGCTCGCTCGAAAGACACCTTTGACGTCACCAAGATCCCTTTTTTCATCTGTGCCATTCGGCGTCGTTGATCTAGGTCAAATAAATCGTGCTAGAGTGTGAACCGGACGGTAAGTCGCAGAGCTGTCCTAAATTTTGAGGTGACGGCAATGGCAAACCGGTGCGAGACGTGTGCCGTTCGGCATAGATCGCTATGTGGAGCGTTGGAGCAGAAAGAGGTTGAGCGGCTGAGTCAAATCTCGCGGAGGACAACGATCCCTGCGGGTAAGGCTATCGTGGCCGAAGGCGATAAGGCTGTATTTGTTGCCAATATTTTGTCCGGGACTGTAAAACTCACGCGCTCGCTCGAAGATGGGCGGCGTCAAATTGTGGGGTTGCAATTTCCATCAGATTTTCTCGGTCGACCATTCCGAACACACTGGTCAGTTCAAGCCGAGGCCGTTTCGGAAGTGGAATTATGTCAGTTTGATCGCAAGCAATTCGAGCAAATGATCACCGACTTCCCGACGCTTGAACAGCGGCTACTCGCGCGTGTTCTGGATGAACTGGATCGCATTCGGGAGTGGCTTTTTATAGTCGGTCGCAAAACAGCCGCCGAGCGCGTGGCAAGTTTGCTTGTGATGATAGCGGACCGTGAGCATGACGCAGGCTGCGGCAGCAGTTTGCATGAAACGGTTGTTTTTGATCTGCCGATCTCGCGCTCGGAAATGGCAGATTGCTTGGGGTTAACAATCGAAACCGTCAGTCGCCAGATGTCGCAACTCACCGCGCAAGGCGCGATCGATTTGCGCAACTCACGATCAGTCCACATTCCAGACTTACAACGCCTACGCCGCATCGGCGGGCTTGCAGTTGATCCAGCCGCCATTTAGTAGCAAGCTCTTTGAAGCCGGTATAGCGAGTATGTGACTATAGTGCTGTTGCGTTGACACAAATCAATTGTTCCGTTGCCCTGCTGATGGGATTATTGCCTTGTGGAGGTGGTGCATCCAACGGAATGGTCGATACTGCGGTGCGCTCGTCTTGGCTCATTGGCATATCTTTGGGCATTAAATGCACGTGAACGAGGATTGGATTGACCGCTGAACTCCAAAGTGTACGTGATCGTTACGCTAGGCGGGAGCATGGCGATTTCCAGAATTTATACGAGCGCCTCGCCCCCTATCCCCACTATTCATGGCAGGAGCGCGAGCGTGTGCTGGCGCAGCTCCTGCGGAAAAAATTGCAATCGGCCGCAGTCAGCGAAGCAAAATGCCTCGAGATTGGTTGTGGGTCAGGCAACAATCTGCAGCAATTGCTGAGCTTGGGATTTTCAGCCAACAACCTGTTCGGCAACGAATTGTTGGAATCAAGAGTAGATAAGGCTCGAGCCCAGCTCCCGTCGGCGATCACCATTTGGGCGGGCGATGCTCTGGCATTAGATTTGCCGCAAAATGCGTTCGATATCGTCTATCAATCAACAGTCTTTTCATCGATCTTGGATAAAAAATTTCAAGAAAACCTCGCCGCAGCCATGTGGGCCTGGACCAAGCCAGGCGGCGCAGTGTTGTGGTACGACTTCATTTACAACAACCCACGCAATGCAGACGTCAGAGGGGTGCCGATCTCGCGCTTAAAAGCGCTGTTTCCCGATGCCGCGCCGAGCATTAGGCGCGTGACGTTAGCGCCCCCGGTCGGTCGTGGTTTGGCGCGCATTTCACCTCGTCTAATTCCAATGGTGAACAGTTGCATGCCGATCCTGCGGACCCACATTTGGGCGTGGATTGCAAAACCACAAATCTAAGTCGACATCAGTGTATATAAATCGCAGCTCCATACCGAAACGGTCATTGGCGGGCCTTGCAATCAGTTGAAATAGAAATCTGAAATATCAGAATAAATTAGGATTTGTGGCCTTGCCTCCATCGACGCCCTACGGCTGGGCAAAAGTCTTTCCGCACAGCCAATCGCTTCTCATTCAGTCGATCCGAACTTAAAGATTGAATTTTTTAAAAACACAACTTAAGGTGGTTGGGAGATGAAAAGCCACGGCTGACTGCAACTTGCATCAGTCGGGCGTAGTCGAGCAGGCATTGAGCAGGGAGTTGCTCATCAATGACGCGCCTTCAAGATGCAAACCGAGTCGACGATATCGCCCCCCCTAATGCTTCTGCTCTCCTGGCAGCAACTCGAAGTTTTCTCCCGTTCGCAAAGCCATGTGTCGGCGAAGATGAAATCCAGGCAGTCACCGAGACCATGCGATCTGGCTGGCTGACCACCGGCCCTGTCACCAAACTGTTTGAACAAGAATTTGCTGAGGCAATAGGAGCGCGCCACGCAATTGCTGTGAATTCTGCGACTGCGGGGCTTCATCTGGCCTTGGAGGCTATAGGCGTTGGTCCAGGCGACAAGGTCTTCACGACGCCGTTTACATTCACCGCTACAGCGGAGGTCATCCGCTACATGGGGGCCGACCCGATCTTTGTCGACATCGATCCGCTGACTTTCAACATTGATGTAAACAAATTGGCCGCGGCGGCGGCGGCGCACCCAGAAGCAAAAGCAATCATGCCGGTACATTTTGGCGGTCAAGCTTGCGATATGGACGCTATAGCCGATATCGCGAAGCATTATGGCTTGATCATCGTTGAAGACGCAGCCCATGCGTTCCCGGCGACATCAAGCGGGCGAATGATTGGGACGATAGGCGATATCACCGTTTTCAGCTTTTACGCCAACAAGACAATGACAACTGGAGAGGGCGGGATGGTCGTCACCGCCTCGCCCCAACTGGCAAGCAGAATTCAAACTATGCGCCTTCACGGCATCAACCGCGATGCCTTCGATCGTTTTACGTCACCAACAGCCTCCTGGTACTATGAAGTTGTCGCGCCAGGCTTCAAATACAATCTAACCGATATAGCCTCGGCGATTGGTCGAAGCCAATTAACCAAGGCGATGCACTTTCGGCAACAGCGCGCAGGAATCGCTGCCGCATATGCTGAAGGGTTGCGCGGGCTTCCAATCGAACTTCCAAAAGAGCGCCACGCCAATGATTTGCATGCTTGGCACCTCTATGTCGTGAAGTTGTCGCTAGACAAACTCAGTATCAGTCGAGATCGCTTCATCGAACTTATGCGTCAAGCCGGAATTGGCACCAGTGTCCACTACATCCCACTTCATCTTCAGCCCTATTGGCGGGACAGGTACAGCCTCACACCCGCTCATTTCCCAGAGGCAGACGCGGCGTATCATCGTTGTGTCAGTCTTCCGATTTGGCACGGGATGTCGACGGCGGAGGTTCAGAGAGTGGTGGCCACTGTTCGTGAGATCCTCGACGCTCATGCCATCTAATTGGTCAGCTGCCCCTGCTGCATTGCTGACGGGCTCAAGGTTCAGTTCCATCATTCCCCGCGCGGGTAAGAGGATGACGTCGTGAAACGCCTCTTTGACGTCGCTGTCTCGGCGGCTTTATTGCTTGCCCTA
>JABFRJ010000377.1 GCA_013141255.1 Hyphomicrobiaceae bacterium | reverse complement strand
GCGAGAGGTGGCGACGTGGCCGACCTGGGTTGAAATCAATTGCAAGCGTTGGCTATGAAATGCGCCACCCAAATTGACGCTGACGGGCGTATCGCCATACCAGCTCAATTCAACGATTTTGCTTTCAAAGCCGGCGCATGTGATGGCAGTTTCTAAGCCTTTTGCGTTGGCTGAGGCGTGGAAAACAATGTCGGCGTTTTTGGGTGCATCGGCGGGTGTGGTGAAATTTGCGCCCAAGGTTTGGGCGAGGGCTGCGCGGTCGATCACGTCCACCAGGGTCACATCGGCACCGGGCAGTCGGGCTGAAATGCTGGCGACCAACAAGCCAACGATGCCACCGCCGACGACGACGATTTTATCGGCTGGGCCAGCGCCTGCGTCCCAGAGGGCGTTGAGGGCCGTCTCCATGTTGGCGGTCAAGGTGGCTCGGCGGGCAGGGACGGCTGCGGGCACTTCGGTTAGCCTGGAGGCTTCGACGTTGAATACGTCCTGATGGGGATGTAGACAAAACACGTTTTTATTCAACAGCTTATCCGGTCCGACCACGACGCAACCTACGGCGCAATAGCCGTATTTGACGGGGAACGGGAAATTGCCCTCCTGCAGGGGCGCGCGCATGCGGTCCCACTCACTCTCGCCGACGCTGCCTGAGAATATCAGGCGTTCAGTGCCGCGACTGATGCCGGTGAACAGTGTTTGCACCTGAGCATGGCCGGGGCCAGGAATGGGCACTTGGGCCGTGCGGAGTTCGACTTTGCCTGGGGCTGTGTACCACAGCGCCTTGGCAACCCTGATTTTGCCGGTGGAGCGTCGTTCGACCATGTGTGCGTTCGTTCCTCGTGACGTGTGCCCGCTCAATGGGGCCTCGGACAGTTATTACCTGATTTGAGCCCGACAATGGTGGTGTCAGGTGCAGCTGTCGGTTAAAAGCCCGGTTTAGCATTCATAGCGGGTTCAGGCGCCTTTCGCCTTATACGACCGGCAAAATTCTTGGACTCTAAGTTCGATGTGTCCCCTCTCCCCATAGCACCTTTGCTATGGGGGGAGGGTTAGGGTGAGGGGCGGTTATTGGCGCAAGGCTTGCGGCCGCCCCTCACCCCGACCCTCTCCCCGTAAAAACGGGGAGAGGGAGGATGCTGCGGGCCACCGTCTAACGATCAACTCTACTGACTTTCCGAACGGGGCAGTTTTTTCTCATGAGTGATACCTACGACGCGTCGGCGCATCTGGCCACGCGCTCTCCCATCAGCTTGACGACGCCGACTGGCGTGCAGTCGATTGACGATCTGGCCCAGCGCCGCCGCATTGTCATCGTGCTCAACGTGGCGACCTACTGCGCTCTGCTCTGGGGCGCCGCGCGCCTGATGGGTGCGGGCGGTTGGACGCTCGTCGATATGATCATGTTTGTTTGCTTTGCCGTCGGCACACCTTGGACCGTGCTCGGGTTCTGGAACGCGCTGATCGGTTTGTGGCTGTTGCACTTCCACAAGGACGCGATGGCGGAAGTCGCGCCCTACGCGGCGGCAGGCGAACTCGCTACCCCGCTCACGATAAAGACCGCCATTACGATGACGGTTCGCAACGAAGATCCGGCGCGGGCTATTCTGCGGCTCAAGACAGTGAAAGCCAGTGTAGATGCGACGGGCGAAGGCAAAGCGTTCAGCTACTTCGTGTTGTCGGACACCAACGACGCCGAGGTCGCCAAAGTTGAAGAAGCCGCGTTTGAAGCCTGGAAAGCGGGCGATCCAGACAAGGACCGCATCGTCTATCGCCGCCGCACGGACAATAAGGGCTACAAGGCCGGCAACGTGCGCGAATTCTGCGAGCGGTGGGGCGATGACTACGAATTGATGCTGCCGCTTGATGCGGACAGCGTGATGTCGGGTCCGGCTATCGTCAAGCTGGCGCGCATCATGCAAGCGCATCCGAAACTCGGCATCTTGCAGAGCCTCGTTGTCGGCATGCCGTCGTCGTCGGCGTTTGCGCGCATTTTCCAATTCGGGATGCGCCACGGCATGCGCACCTACACCATGGGACAATCATGGTGGACTGCGGATTGCGGCCCGTTTTGGGGGCACAATGCGGTGGTGCGCATCAAACCATTCCGGGATCAGTGCGAATTGCCTGAATTGCCGGGCAAGCCACCGCTTGGCGGGCATGTGCTCAGTCACGACCAAGTGGAAGCAACCTTCATGCGTCGCGCGGGCTTTGAAGTGCGCGTGTTGCCATTTGAAAATGATAGCTGGGAAGAAAATCCGCCGACCATGCTCGACTTCGCCAAGCGAGATGTGCGCTGGTGCCAGGGCAACATGCAATACGTGAAGCTGTTGGACACCAAGGGTCTTTATCCCATGAGCCGGTTTCAGTTGGTGTGGGCGATCCTGATGTTCCTCGGTATTCCGGCGTGGACGCTGATGATCGCGCTGCTGCCCATTGCCGCTTACCAAGGCCAGCAAGTGGCAAACTACCCCATTGGTCTCGCGATCTTCTTGTACTTGCTGTTCTACACCATGTACCTGATGCCGAAGATTGCTGGGCTCATTGATGCGGTGCTGACCAAGGGTGGCGTGGCGCGCTACGGTGGTCCGGTGCGCTTTGTGCTGAGCGCAATCATCGAGCTTTTGTTCTCGTTCTTGCAGGGTGCGGTTTCAACCATTCGCACCACGATCTTTATGATCGGTTTGGCGTTTGGGAAGTCCGTGACGTGGGGTGGGCAGAGCCGTGACGCCTATGGCATCGCATGGTCGACGGCGGCGCAGGATTTGTGGCCGCAGACGTTGTTTGGTTTCATTGTCTGCGGCGCGCTCTACGTCATTGCGCCGACGGTGTTGTGGTGGAGCCTGCCGCTGACAGCAGGATACATTCTGGCTATCCCGTTCGCTGTGATCTCGGCCTCGCCTGCGCTCGGTCGTTGGTTCCAGCGGGTTGGCTTGGCCGGCATCCCGGAAGACTTCAAGCCTCCGGCTGAAATCAAGTCTGTTTTGGGTCAAGTCTGAAACAGTTTCTCGGGTGCGGCGCACAAAAGGTGCTGCATCTATCTTTTGCGCTCGCCTTGGACTTGCTATAGGCGACAGTGTACTTAAGTAGATCTGCAACGACTGCTGCGCAGGCGGTCGCAAATTAAAAAGACTTTTTGGGAGGACTTTTATGTCGACTCGTCGTGACGTTCTAAAAACTCTGGCGCTGACATCAAGTGCGGCTGCCATTCCCGCGTTGTGGTCGGGCGCTGCATTTGCGCAGGCACCGGGTGCGCTGCAAATTTTCGTGCCTGCAGCGCCTGGTGGTGGCTGGGACTCGACGGCTCGCACCATCGAAATGGCGATGAAGACCGACAATCTCGCCAAGGATTTTAAATTCGAGCACGCTCCGGGCGCAGGTGGCGCTGTGGGTCTGCCGAAATTCCTCTCGACCAAAAAGGGCGCTGCTGACGCACTGATGGTTGGTGGCATGGTGATGGTTGGCTCGCTGATTGCCAACAAGTCGCCGGTGTCGATGAAAGACCTGACGCCGATCGCGCGCCTCACGGGTGAAGCGAACGTGCTTGTTGTGCCAGCCGCAAGCCCGATCAAAAATATCAAAGAGTGGGTTGAAGCGTTCAAGAAAGAGCCCGGCAAAATGTCGGTCGCGGGTGGTTCTGCTGGCGGCACGGATCACATCCTCATGGGCATGATTGGTCGCGCGGTTGGCGTGGAACCGAAGGCTGTGAGCTACGTCGCGTTTGCGGGCGGTGGTCCAGCAACTGCTGCGATTCTTGGCAGCCAGGTGGCTTGCGGTACGTCCGGTGTTGGCGAGTTTGTCGAGCATGTGAAGAGCGGCAAGATGCGCGCGCTTGCTGTGTCGGGCGGCGCTCGCGTGGCAGGCGTTGATGCGCCAACGCTTAAGGAAGCTGGCATTGACGTTGAACTGGTCAACTGGCGCGGCGTGTTCGGAGCTCCAGGCGTAACGCCTGAGCAGCAGGCTGCCCTCGTTGGTCTGGTTGAGAAGATGGCCAAAGGCCCAACGTGGCAAGCAGAGCTGAAAAAGAAAGATTGGACCGACGTGTATCTCGGTGGTCCAGCGTTCGGGAAATATCTTGATGCGGAAATCACCCGCATTACTGGCATCTTGAAAGATCTGGGTCTCGCAACCTAAGACCTTCAGCAGCTGATAAGTGTTAACGCTCGTCCCGTCCGAGGAAACTCGGGCGGGACGTGTTGCTATTGGCATCTGTGCACGTCTAGTGTGTCGGCTGTGGAAACGCAGAGGGTGGGAACAACCCATGACACTTGAGGTGCACAAGGACAGGCCGAAAGGCGTTGTCTGGGAAGACACGGCCGTAGGGCTTGGGGTGCTCGCGCTGGCCGCGTTAGTGGCTTGGCAGACCAGCATCATTCCTGAAAATGCGATCTATGCAAAAGTCGGCCCGAAGTTCTTTGCTTGGATTTCAGCAGGGTTGCTCGCGATCATGGGGGCGGCGCTGACGTACGAAGGCGTTACTGGCGGATGGGAGCATGAGGAATCGGGCGAGACCGACTGGCGGTCGCTCGGATGGTTGCTGGCGGGGCTGGTGCTCAACGTGGCGCTCATCTCCACACTCGGATTTATCATTGCGGGTAGTATTTTGTTTGTGCTGACGGCGCGCGCCTTTGGGTCGACGCAACCGTTGCGAGATGCAGCGATCGGGTTTGCACTCGCCTTGGTTTCATACGTCGGCTTTGATCGACTGCTTGGCTATAAAATTGGCACCGGCCTGATTGAGCGCTTGCTATGATCGATACCCTGACCCAACTGGCGCAGGGGTTCGCCATTGCTCTGACACCGGTCAATTTGATGTGGTGTTTCATCGGCGTTTTTGTCGGCACGGCGATCGGTGTTTTGCCTGGCATTGGACCAGCGCTTGCCATCGCGCTGCTGTTGCCGCTGACCTACAAGGTCGATGCCACGGCAGCTTTCATCTTGTTCGCGGGTATCTACTACGGGGCGATGTATGGCGGCTCGACAACGTCGATCCTGCTCAATACGCCGGGGGAAAGTGCGACCATCGTCACGGCGATGGAGGGCAACAAGATGGCCAAGAAGGGTCGTGCTGGTGCGGCGCTCGCAACGGCTGCAATTGGCTCGTTCGTGGCTGGCACCATTGGTACACTCGGCATCACATTTATCGCGGAGCCCGTGGTCAATCTGGCTTTGAAGTTTGGGCCTGCTGATTATTTCTCGTTGATGATCCTATCGTTTGTGACCGTCTCGGCAGTGCTTGGTTCATCGGCTGTGCGCGGGCTCACCAGTTTGGCGCTTGGCATCTTTCTCGGTCTGATCGGCATTGATTTGCAGACGGGGCAGCCGCGCTTTTGGTTTGGCGTGACCGAACTCTCTGATGGGATCAACGTGATTGTGGTCGCGGTGGGCCTGTTCGCCATCGGCGAGACGCTGTATCTCGCGGCGCAGAAAAAGTCTGATACGCCGCCCGAAGTGATCGAAATTAAGGATTCGATCTTTATGAGCCGCGAGGATTGGGCGCGGTCGTGGAAGCCGTGGCTGCGCGGGTCGGCACTCGGGTTCCCTATCGGGGCGATGCCAGCGGGTGGGGCCGAAATCCCGACGTTCCTGTCGTACTTTATTGAGAAGAAGCTCTCGACCAAGCCGGAAGAATTTGGTCACGGTGCGATTGAGGGCGTGGCGGGACCGGAAGCTGCGAACAACGCGTCGGCGGCTGGCGTTCTGGTGCCGATGCTGGCGCTCGGGCTGCCGACATCGGCAACGGCTGCTATTATGCTGTCAGCGTTTCAGAGTTACGGCATCACGCCGGGGCCACTGCTGTTTACGCAACAACCTCAGCTGGTGTGGGGCCTGATTGCGTCACTCTACATTGGCAACGTGATGTTGTTGATCTTGAACCTACCGCTGATTGCGTTGTGGGTGAAGATGCTGAAAATCCCGGAGCCACTGCTCTACGGCGGCATCTTGATGTTTGCGACCATTGGCACCTACGGCATCAGTCAATCGGTGGTTGATTTGATCCTACTCTATATCATCGGTGGGTTGGGCTTCTTGATGCGGCGCTTTGATTTCCCGACGGCGCCCGTGATCATCGGCATGATCCTTGGACCGTTGGCCGAGCAGAACTTCCGGCAGGCCATGACGATTAGCCAAGGCGACATCTCGGTGTTGGTAACGCGACCATTATCGTTGTCGCTGTTGCTGCTGTCGGCGTTAGCGCTGTTAGGTCCGCAGATCTGGCGGTTGATGCGGGGACGTCGGGTGGCGTGATGGTTGGGCGGCCTGAGCGAGGATTGTTGAGAGACGGCACGTCAGAAGACTGATCAATTTTTGCAGACACGTCATCTCGATGCCTTGACAGCGCCTTACGGTAACGGCAAACCGCCGCTCGGTGCTTCACACATTAGGTCTGACCACATTGTCCACCAAATCCGCAGTTGCTCGTCTTCGTGCCGATGCCTCGCTGGCGTCGCTGCACCGCTCGCTTGATGTCTACTATGGTGATCCTGCGCGTGATGCAGCGATGGATCGGCTGTATGCCTCATTTTTGCAACCGGGGGATATTGCGTTCGATATCGGTAGTCATGTTGGCGATCGGGTTGGGGCATTTTTGCGCGCGGGCGCGCGAGTTGTCGCGCTGGAACCGCAACCGGACTGCGCGCGCGTGGTGCGGCAGATTTATTCCTCCGACCAAGATGTGACCGTGATTGAGCAAGCGTGCGGACCGAAACCGGGCATACTCACATTGCATATCAATTCGCAAAACCCAACCGTAACAACGGCATCGACTGACTTTGTGCGAGCAGCGGATGGCGCGGGCGGCTGGGAAGGCCAAGTTTGGGATCGCGCCATCGAGGTTTCGGTGACGACGG
>JABFRJ010000288.1 GCA_013141255.1 Hyphomicrobiaceae bacterium | reverse complement strand
AGGCGTGGCACTTCCATTCATAACGCGTGTAGCCCAGGTCAAAGGCGTATTTGGTGAAGAGATATTGCGCTTCTGTCGAGAGCCGCGTGCGTGCCATGTCTGGTCCCCAATAGATGCTGCCAATTTCGATGCAGCGATTGGCCGGATCGATGCGCATTAGTGTTTGGCGTCCAACGGCGCGGCCGGTTGCTTTGTCGATGACGGCGAAGAACAGTGGATCATTGCTCGCGGCTTTTTCCTGCAGCCAGATTTGATAGTCGGCGCGGGACGTGGGGGCGAATTCAAACAAATAGAGGTGTCGGGCAGCTGCATCTGGTGGTGTCGCGGCTTTGAACAAATCATCGCCATGCTTGATTGGATCGAGCGGTTCGAGGCGGCAGTATTGGCCATCGAGCACGACGCGTTCGGGGCGTGGCGCGGGTGTGGCGTTTGCGACCGTGGGGCCGATGGGCAGGCCAGTTTCCGCGTTGATTTCGCGGGGGATCTGAGCGTCGAAGTTGAGCACGGTTTATGGTCCTTACACTTCAGGTCGTACGAGGCGGAGCGATTTTTTCATGTGCGTGAGTTGGCGGTCTTCGAGTGCTTCTGTGCGTTCGATTTCGTAGCCGTGCCGTGCGTACCATCCGATTAAGGTTTGCAGGACTGCGCCAGTGTAAAGACGAATGGTTGCTAACCCCAATTGAGCCGCGCGCACTTCTGCCGCGTCTAGCATAATCTGTCCGAGGCCTTGTCCTTGAGCGGAGGGCGACGCTGCAATTGACCAAATCAACAAATCGTCTGGTCGCGCTTCCAAGATCAACACGCCCTTCAACTCGTTGCGCTCCTCGGCCAACCAGACTTCTTTTTGGTCGAGCAGATCTATGGTCTGGACTTTAAGCGGCAATGGTTCAACGCCGAGCAGATGTCGGTTGCGTTCGTAGGCTGCGTGCTGCAACGCCTCGATCGACGCGACATCTGCTGGCGTCGCTCTGCGGAAGTTGATCGGCGCGGGCGGCAAGCGCTCTCGCGGCTGGGTGGCTGGTGCTGTCATGCGTTGGTGTTTCAAGATCCAATGTTAGAGGGCAAAGCCGCCATCGACGAGGAAGGTCTGCCCGGTCGTAAACGCGCTTTCGTCGCCTGCGAGGTAGACGCACATCGCGGCGATTTCGTCGGCGGTGCCGAGGCGGCCCATGGGTTGGCGTTCGACAAACATCTGTCGCACTTCGTCGCCCGATTTACCGAGCGTTTTGGCTTGCGCTGCGATGCGGGCGTCGAGTGAAGGTGACTGCACGGTGCCGGGGCAGACCGCGTTGCAGCGTACGCCTTTGCGGATGAAGTCGGCGGCGACGGCTTTGGAGAGGCCGATTACTGCGGCCTTGGTGGTGGCGTAGACGTAGCGATTGGGGATGCCGCGCACGGAGCCTGCGCCTGACGCGATGTTGACGATGGAGGCGCTTTTGCCGCTGGTTTCGGCGCGTTTCAGCATGCCGGGGAGGAAGGCTTTGATTGTGCGATGCATGGAGCGGACGTTGAGATCGAAGGCCATATCCCAGTCGGCGTCGGAGCATTCAAGCACGCTGCCGGCGTGCACGTAGCCTGCGGCATTGAACAGGATGTCGATGTTGCCCACGGCTTTGGCAGCGTCTTCGATGCTCTTGGTGTTGCGCACGTCGATCAGATGGGTTTCCGCTACGCCCTCATCGCGCAAACTTTTCAACGCCTCCATGCTTACGTCTGACGCGATCACTTTCGCGCCTTCGCGTGCAAAGGCGACGGCTGTTGCGCGGCCAATGCCTGCGCCTGAGGCGGTGCAGAATGCGATTTTGCCTGCGAGGCGGCCGGTCATGATTGTTCTCCGTTGAACAGTTTTGTGATTTCGCCCATCGAGGGGGCTGATTTGCCGTAGGTAAAAGTGCCGTGTTCGGCGATTTCGCGCGCGCCTGTGAGGAAGCCGCCGTAGGCCGCACGATTGAGTGCGCCGCCGATGCTAATTCGTTTGACGCCTGCCTCTGTCAATTGTGCCACGGTGAGGTCGGCGTTGAACGATGAGACGATGACGTTGACAGGTTTTTTGACGGCACTCACCACTTGTTTGATTGTGGCTAAGTCTGCCAGGCCCGGCGCATAGAGCACGTCTGCGCCTGCTGCCTCAAAGGCTTGGAGGCGTTTAATGGTGTCGGCGAGATCTTTGCGACCGTGGAGGAAGTTTTCCGCGCGGGCGGTCAGAACAAAAGGAAACGGTAGCGCGCGCGCCGCTTTCACCGCTGCTCGCACACGAGCGACGGCGTGATCGAAATCGTATATCGGGTTGGTTGCATCACCTGATGCGTCCTCGATGGAGCATCCAGCCAAGCCCGCGTCGGCTGCCAGTGGTATCGTAGTTGCTGCGTCGTCGGCGTCGTGGGCGTAGAGGTTTTCGAGATCGCCGTTGACCGGCAAATCCGTCGCGCCTGCAATCGCGCGTGCGTTTGAGAGGGCTTCGGCGCGGCTCACGGCCTGGGCACCATCGGGACGTCCCAAAGCAAATGCTAGTCCCGAACTCGTCGTGGCCAATGCTTTGAAGCCGAGCGCGGTCAAAATTTTCGCACTGCCTGCATCCCAGGGGTTCGGAATGACAAACGTGCCCGGCGTATCGTGCAGGGCTTTAAAGGTTTGCACCTTCTCGCTTTGTGTCGGCATGGCTGATAGGTTTCCGTGCGTTGAATGGCGCGTTGAATGGCTTGAGCGGAGTGTCTGATCCTTCGCATCGCGCTGCAAGCCCCATTGCCGCATAATTTAAGGGATGAGCCATGCGTCTGCTCGAAAATCGTGTTGCTATTATTACCGGTGCTGCTTCGAAGCGCGGTCTGGGGCGGGCGACCGCAAAACTATTCGCTGAACACGGGGCGCGTGTCGTCATTCTTGATCTTGACGCCAAGGCCGCCGAAGCCGCTGCTGCAACTTTGGCTGGTTCGGGTCATTTGGGTTTTGTGTGTGATGTGACAGACCGGGGTGCGTGTTTGGCTGTGGTACCTAAGATCATCGATGCCTGTGGTGGCGTTGATATTCTGGTCAATAATGCCGGTATCTCGCAGCCGTTGAAGTTGATGGAGATCAAGCCTGAGAACTACAACGCGGTGATGGACGTTTGCCTGCGTGGCACGCTCAATATGACGCAAGCGGTGGTGCCGCATTTTCGCGAGCGTAAGCATGGCTCCATCGTCAACATGGCGTCGGTGGCTGCGCAACGCGGCGGCGGTATCTTTGGTGGTCCGCATTATTCAGCGGCCAAGGGCGGTGTGCTTGGGCTGACCAAGGCGAGCGCGCGCGAGTTGGCACCTGATGGCATTCGCGTCAATGCGATTTGTCCCTCACTGATTGATACCGACATCATTCATTCGGCACCTGGTTGGACGACGGAACGGGAAGCTGAAGTGATGGCATCGATCCCGATGGGACGACCGGGTCAAGCGCACGAAGTGGCCGGGTGCTGCCTGTTTCTCGCGTCAGATCTTTCAAGCTACGTCACGGGTAGCGAAATCGACGTCAACGGCGGCAGCCATATTCATTGATCGGATGCGGTGTCTGACAAAAAAGCCTTCGCAACAGCGGTTGCGAAGGCTGATTTTTGCGACGGTGTTTGACGATTAGCTGCGTTCGCGTTCGCCTTGCACGCCGTCTTCTGGGTTGAAGGTTTCGAGTTCCATGGCTTCGACCTTAACGACGGCCACGTTTTCGCCGCGGGCCTGCTTCTCGGCTTCTTCCTGCGAGCGGGCGACGTTGATCGAGACCTTGGCGGTCACTTCAGGATGCAATTGCACTGTGGCGTTGTGGATGCCGAGCGTTTTAACGGGCGCGGTCAGGACAACCATGTTGCGATTGATGGTGAAGCCACCTCCGGTGACCAGGTCGGCCACGTCGCGACTCGATACGGAACCGTAGAGCTGGCCGGTGTCGCCTGCGGTGCGGATTGCGGTGAATTGTTTGCCGTCGAGTTTGGCGAGCACGGCTTCGGCTTCTTTTTTGAGTTCGAGGTTGCGGGCTTCGAGCTGCACGCGTTGGACTTCGAACTGCTTGCGGTTGTCGTCGGTGGCGCGCAACGCCTTCTTTTGCGGCAGAAGGAAGTTGCGGGCGAAGCCGTCTTTGACGGTGACGACATCGCCCATCTGGCCGAGGCGGTGGATACGTTCGAGTAGAATAACTTGCATGAGATGAACTCCTATTGAGATGCTGAGGTTACTGGAAACCTAGCCTAGTCAACGACTGACATATTTGGTTGACGAGGGGGCGGTGGTGGTGGAGCGATCTTGTCGCGAAAACGCATCAGCGTTTCCCCGAGTCCGATCGCGGCCAGGATGGGCGCGACGATGCCTGTGGCGATGACGGTCGCGGCATAGGTGAGCATGAGGAGCCATTGGCCGCGCTTTGCTGCGAGCGCGTGCACCACGGAGAGGCCCATGAACATGAAGGCAATGGTGAGCGCGCCAACAACGCTGGCGCCGATGATGCGCGGCGCGCCGGGATAGCTTAATGCCACAATGGCGAGACCGAACAGTAGTGCAAACGCAACGGGATAAACGATGCGCGCAAGCTGTGGCCAGGGCCTGGGTAAGCTGCCTGAAGCGTGGGTCGCGCGGGCGGCGAAGTATGCGTTTAATGAGAAGAAGAAGGTCCAGTAGCTCGATAGGGCCGCTGGCATGGCATCAACCCAAAATGCTGCCATTGTTTTCATGCGCGCCGGGTCCATGCGCCAGCCAGAGCTTGGCGGCGAGGATTGCGCCAGCCGCTCCATGAAGCGCATGACATCGGGTTCCATCGTTTGATAACTGCCGCCGATAAACGGTGCCATCATGATGGGGATGGCGCTGCCGTAAAGCGCGAGACCGGCAATCATGCTGCCTGTGGGGAACCAGCTTTTGACGGTACCGTCTTCGGCGTATTGGACGAGCAGAATGAGGTGTGCCGCAAGAATGGTGGGGGCGCCGAGGACGAGAAAATATCCGGCGCCGAATGTTGGCGCGATCGCTACGGCCATGACTGCCGCGCCGACGAGTGCACCTGCGATGGCTGCGGGCAGGCCCCATCCGAAGGCCGTAATGAGTGATGGCAGCGGTGTCAGCAGGAACAATGCCAGCGACAGCCCGAGTGAACCGCGCACGGCGGAATAGAACAACACGGCCGAGGCTAAGCCGCCGGCTATTCCGATGATGGCAGGCAAAATGGGCATTCGAGCTGTCCCGCACAAATCGCGGTTAGAGGCTCGCACCATGCGTCCCCAACCAGTCATAGAGACCTCTCGGCAGCGGATGCCACCGAGAGGAGAGGTCGTTAGCCGATTACAAACGGCAACAGGCCGAGAATACGTGCGCGCTTGATGGCGCGAGCCAATTCACGCTGCTTCTTGGCAGAAACGGCGGTGATCCGCGACGGAACGATTTTGCCGCGCTCGGAAACATAACGGCCGAGGAGGCGTGCGTCCTTGTAGTCGATCTTTGGCGCTTGTGTGCCCGAGAAGGGGCAGGTCTTGCGACGGCGCTGGAACGGCTTGCGTGATGGGAGTTGTTGGACGGATTGAGCCATGAGGGGTTACTCCTGCGCGTCGTCTGAGGGGGTGGAAGCTGACGGACGTGGACGGAAGCCGCCACGTTCACCACCACCACCGCCTGCACGGTCGCCGCCGCGATCACCACCACGGAATCCACCGCCGCCGCCGCCACCGCGTGGGCCACGGTCGCCGCCGCGGAAGCCGCCGCCGCCGCGTGGGCCGCGATCGCCACCTGGGCCACGATCTGAGCGCTCATCGCGGTCGGACTTGCGCATTTGAATGCTGGGCTCGGTTTCGTGAGCTTCGACTTTGATGGTCATGAAGCGGATGACGTCGGGCGAGAGGCCCATACGACGTTCCATTTCAGCGACTGCTGCTGGAGGCGCATCAAGGTTCATTAGCGCATAGTGTGCTTTGCGGCTCTTTTTGATTTTGTACGCGAGGTTCTTGAGGCCCCAGTACTCGATCTTGCCAACTTTGCCGCTGCCTTCGGTGATGCAGTCGGCATATTCTTTGATGAGTGTTTCGACCTGCGCCTGCGAGATGTCGGCGCGGGCGAGGAACACGTGCTCATAGAGAGCCATGTGCTTTGCCTTTCTAAAAAACCATACGACTGGCCCTAGAGCCAGTGTGTGGAGCTGATTGTCTGTCCGGCGCGTAGCCCCTGTTGGGCCCGGGAAAGGCCCACCAAGACAACCCAAAGAGCGGAGACACTGGGGAACGGATTTGCATCCTGCCGCTCGTCAGGCTCAGCAAAGCTTGCTTTGCCCATGACTTACGGCCCCGTTCAGCCTCCAACCGGAGCAGGTGGCGCGTTATGGCCCAAAGGTTGGTTGGATGCAACCCGTTTGGTGTTGGGGGAGCGCTCCGGCCCTGGCTCGACCCCGACCTCGCCCCGACCAGGTCCTGACTTGGACCAAAAAAGGGGCGGAAAGCCCCGTGCTGCGGTTGCGAGCCGGGGAGAGCCGTGCTAACCAGTTTTTATTAACGCGGACCTGCTATTGGCTTGGTCGCGGGAGAGGCCACGTGGCGGAGTGGTTACGTAGCGGACTGCAAATCCGCGTACCCCAGTTCAATTCTGGGCGTGGCCTCCATTTAAAATCAACGGCTTAGCTTGTTGCGACTGTGGCAAGGTGCATCGATTTCTGAGTTCGAACCGCAGACGCCTCAGGCTGATCGGTTGCTTCAGCAGCTCTCAAGCCCGCCTCCATGCTGTGTTACTCTAAAACTCTCCCCACCAGTTGGCGCACCGCACGCCTTCTCTGAGTCGTGGCAAGTCCAGCGTCAGGTCTTGCGAGTCAAGTCAATCAATGTTATATTTCAGTATAATAATTAGAGGTCAATATGCCCAAGGT
>JABFRJ010000363.1 GCA_013141255.1 Hyphomicrobiaceae bacterium | reverse complement strand
CGGGCCAGCCACAAGAAACAGTACGGTGAAAACCACGCCCGCCAGCCCACCAATCACCGTGGCATGCATCGCCAAGGTGGCTGCACGATCCGTTTGCCCAGCACCAATCGCACGCGAAATGGCTGACGACACACCACCGCCCATCGCCCCCGATGACAACATTTGCTGGAGCATCACCATCGGAAACACCAGCGCCAGCGCTGCGAGTGGCGTTGTTCCGAGCACGCCGACATACGATGTTTCAGCAATCGCGACGAACGCCGTCGCCAGCAACGCAATCATGTTGGGCAGGCTCAAACGCAACAGCGTCGGCAAAATAGGCCGATTGAGCAGCGGATTATCGCGGGTCAAAATTGGTTTGCCCGACGCCACCTTAGTCGCTGTCGTCGCCGCGTTGATGCTTGCCATAGGCTTCAAGCCTTCGCTGCTGAGGCTTGAGACAAGCGCGCCACGGGCTTTTCGGCAATGGGCCAATTGAGCAATGCTGCTAAGACGCCAAGCGCGATCGAAATCCACCACATCGCATCATATGATTTCGTCATATCGTAGAGACGACCACCGAGCCACACGCCCAAGAACGCGCCGATTTGATGCGACAGAAAGACAAAGCCAAACAGCATCGACATCCAGGTGGTGCCGAAGAACGTCGCAACCAGACCCGAGGTTAACGGTATGGTCGCAAGCCATAGTAGCCCGAGCAATCCGCAGATTGTGATAACGCTGATCGGATTGAGAGGCACGAACAAAAAGCCCAAAAACAAAATCGCGCGACCGAAGTAAATCAAACTCAGCGCACGGCGCTTTTCGACGTATTTGCCAGACTGCCCAGCAAGGAATGTGCCCACAATGTTAGCAATACCGACGACAGAAAGCGCTGTCGGCCCAACCCAAGACGGCATTCCCTTGTCCATCGTGAACGCGGGCAAATGCACCATCACGAACGCCACATGAAAACCGCAGACGAAAAAGCCCGCCACTAACAACCAGTAACTTGGATGACGCGAGGCTTCAGCTATCGCCTCCTTCAAAGTCTGCGGGCGCGGCCCACCTGTTACAGCGACCGGCTTTCCGCTGATCGGCCAAGCAACCGGAATAAGCAGCGCCGTGATGGCCATAAGCCAGAGCATCGACGCCTTCCAACCGACGTTTTCAATCAGGAGATGCATAAGCGGCAATGCGACGAAGCCACCGATACCAGCCGCCATCCCGACCGAAGCCATCGCACTCAAGCGCTTTTCCGGCGGCGCAAGGCGTCCAACTGTGCCCACAAGCGACGTCACGCCCGTGCCGCTGACGCCAATCCCCATCAACGCGCCGCTGACCAGGAGCTCGTTCGATGATGTCGCCGTCATCATGAACCAAATCCCGGCCAGCGTTACCAACACGCTGGCGATGACAATGCGACCAGCACCATACTTGTCGATGAGCGCACCCGAGAATGGCGCGCCGATCCCCATCAAGAGTTGCGTCAGCGCCATAGCGAGACCAAAACTTTCGCGCCCGACGCCGAGCGCATTCGTCACGTGAGGCAAATAAAGCCCCATCGATTGCGCCCGCCCCATAGACACACCAACAATTGTGCCCACCGACAGCAACAGCAGCCAGAGCGGAACCGTCGACGGTGCGGGCGATGCAGACGAGTCGTGTTGCGACATGACCGGGATGCCTTCTCGAAAAATTGCACTCGACAGGCTAGAGACAACATTTAACTGCATATGCAGCCATTGAGCACCACCTTATTTGGATAGCTGCTCCAACATGCGATCGAGGCTGAGCGCTACGCCGGGCGCGTCAGCCCTAAGCGCTTCAGCGATAATTGTTTGGGCTTTTTCCCAATGCGGTACGGCAGCCTTCAACATTGTCGCCCCCGCCGGCGTGAGACTTAATGCACGCCCCCGACGATCGTCCTTATCAGGCTTCGAGACCAGCAATCGCCGAACCTCCAAAGGCTTCAAATTGCGTGTTAAAGTGGTCGGATCCATCACCAAACCTTCTGCCAGCGCACCAATACTGATGCCGTCCCGACGCGAAACGCCAGCGAGAATCCCATACTGAGTGATGGTGAGGCCAACCTCGGCCAAGTGCTGATCATAGATCTGCGACACACGCCGCGCCGTCTTCCGGAAGCGCATCGCCGCGCATCCACCCAACAATTCCGTCGCCGCCGATCGCTTCCCTATAGCCTTAGCTGTCATGACTTCACACTAGCTGCATATGCAGCCAATAGCAAGTTGGCCACCGGTTGGTTGGGTCAAGCGTCATGGCGGAGCATCGCTCCACGATGACGCGCGACCCAACGGGCCTACATCGCACCCATCAACTTCGGCAGCCACTCTTCGTGCGCCTGACGCAAATCAGCGAGCGGCAAATCGGCTTCGCCTTTAAGCGCCAACACCGTGCCACCTGCCCGTCCAATAATTCGCGTCGGCAAGCCCAACAATTTTGCTCGCTCCGCCACTTCTTCGGCAAGTTTCGGCGCCACCGCCACGACGTAACGCCCCTGATCCTCGCCGAACCACGTCGCATAGCCCGGCAACTTACCCTCATACGGATAGAGCGCGACACCGATGTTACCGGCCAATGCCATCTCCGCTACAGCCACGATCAAGCCGCCATCCGACACGTCATGCACAGTCGTCGTCTTACCTTCACGGATCAGCGCACGCACAAGATTGCCGGCTTTGATTTCATCATTGAGATCGACGGGCGGCGGCGCCCCCTCGGTCTTGCCCGTGCGGTGCAATTGATAGATCGACTGGCCGAGATGCCCTTGCTCGCGACCAATCAACACCAGCACATCGCCATCGCTTTTAAGCGCAATTGACGCCGTCTTGGTCCAATCGGGAATGAGACCGACTCCGCCAATAGCAGGCGTGGGCGGAATGCCGACGCCCTGCGTTTCATTGTAAAGCGATACGTTGCCCGACACGACCGGATACTTAAGCGCGAGACAGGCTTCCTTCATGCCCTCACATGAGCCTACAAATTGCCCCATGATCTCGGGCCGCTCAGGATTTGCAAAGTTCATATTGTCGGTGATCGCCAAACCTTCGCCGCCAACCGCCGCAATGTTGCGCCACGTCTCAACCACCGCTTGAATGGTGCCCATGCGCGGATCAGCTTTGACGT
The DNA here is from genome assembly GCA_013141255.1 of Hyphomicrobiaceae bacterium. Taxonomy (GTDB): domain Bacteria; phylum Pseudomonadota; class Alphaproteobacteria; order Rhizobiales; family Hyphomicrobiaceae; genus JABFRJ01. The sequence goes on along the minus strand of JABFRJ010000363.1, from coordinate 3,791 downwards.
AGCGCGGCGTCACATCGCACGAAATGGCGATCGCCTTCTTGGTACCTGGAATGCGCACCACGGCAGCGTCCCCCCCAGGGCGCTGCAGCGTGTGGCCACGCACCATGGTATCATACTGCTCATATATCCAGCGGCGCGACGCCAGATGCGACGTACCGATGAGCGTTTTCAAATACGCCAGAATTCCATGGTCAGGACCGGCCACCCATTCGGGTAAAATAGTTTTCGGCGTCGGCGTCAGTACATACGGCCGTTCATACATCGGCGCTGAGTTCGCGAGCTTATCGACGGGCAAATCCGCTTCGACGGCGCCCTTGTGCGTCACAATCATACGTCCAGTGTCCGTCGTCTTGCCGATCACGGCGAAGTCGAGCCCCCACTTCTTGAAGATCTTTTCCGCTTCCGGTTCGCGACCCGGCTTCAAAATCATGAGCATACGCTCTTGGCTTTCCGACAGCATCATCTCATAGGCCGTCATATCAGGCTCGCGCTGCGGCACATGATCGAGATTGAGTTCGATGCCAACGCCGCCCTTATCAGCCATTTCCGAAGTGGACGAAGTCAGCCCCGCAGCCCCCATATCCTGGATTGCGATGATCGTGTCCGTCGCCATCAACTCCAAACAGGCCTCGATCAACAGTTTCTCGGTGAAGGGATCACCCACCTGCACAGTCGGGCGCTTCTCATCGCTCTTCTCGTCGAACTCGGCCGATGCCATGGTCGCGCCGTGAATGCCATCACGCCCCGTTTTCGATCCGACATAGACAACAGGCAACCCCACGCCCTTCGCCGCCGAGTAGAAAATCTTATCCTGCTTCGCAAGTCCGACGCACATGGCGTTGACGAGAATGTTATTGTTGTAACCCGCGTCAAAATTGGTTTCCCCGCCCACGGTCGGCACGCCGACACAATTGCCATAACCGCCGATGCCCGCGACCACGCCCGACACCAAGTGCCGCGTCTTCGGATGATCCGGCGCGCCAAAGCGCAGCGCGTTTAAGTTGGCGATGGGACGCGCACCCATGGTGAACACGTCGCGCATAATGCCGCCCACGCCCGTCGCCGCGCCCTGATAGGGCTCGATGTAGGAGGGGTGGTTGTGGCTTTCCATTTTGAAGATGATGGCGTCGCCGTCACCGATGTCGATCACGCCGGCGTTCTCGCCAGGACCTTGGATCACCTGGGGACCTTCGGTCGGCAATTGCTTCAGCCAAAAGCGCGATGACTTGTAGGAGCAGTGCTCTGACCACATGACCGAAAAGATACCAAGTTCCAGCATTGTCGGATCGCGCCCGAGAATAGTCAGCAGGCGGGGATATTCGTCGCCCTTAAAGCCATGTTCGGCAACGATTTGCGGGGTGATAGCTTTATAGGTCGTGGCCGCGCTCATGTGGGGCTCTCCGGGCGATCAAGGAAGGATTCGGGCGCTTATACCCGCCCCCGCCCCGAGTTGTAAGCCCTTGTCACGAGCCCAGTACCGACCACCACATGCGCTGCATTCTTGCGTTTTCCATCCCTGTCTATCGAGCAAGGCGAAAGCCCAAGTAACATAGTGGCGATCCAGCAACAAAGTTCGATAAAACCATCCTTACACTCAGTATTTTCTTTCCCCCAATTTAGACCGCAACTACCGGTATCAATCGATTGCTAAGTATTGCTTTGCTGCAAATGCGCGACAGCTATGGAGGTGTATGCGATGAGACGGGTCGGCTATCCATTCGTCATTGGATTTGTCGCTATGAGCGCGTCTCTACTCACGTCGGCGAAGGCACAAGACAGCAAAGACTATTTTGCCTGGACCGGTCCATACGCAGGCCTGACGCTCGGCGTTGGCCGTGCTGACACCGCAACGACAATGAGCCCTAACTCTCTATGGTACACCAGCGGGCTTGCGAGTGATACTCGATCAGTCAACTTCTTAACAGCCAACAGTCCGGACAATCTGTCCAGTCGCGGCCTAACTGGCGGCGGCCAAATTGGCTACAATTGGCAAATTAATTCCTTCGTTTTTGGCGTCGAAGCCGACATCGCCCGGCAAAAATTGGACGTATCGTCGGATCGTGGCCCCTTGCCCAATCCCCCGAACAGCCCACAAACGTACAAAGAAAAAACGTCAGCTCGCTGGCTCGGCACCGCGCGGCTCCGCGCAGGTTTCGCCTTCAATAGCATTTTACTTTACGCGACCGCCGGCCTTGCCCTCACGTATCACGATCAGAATGCCACATTACTGTATACTCAAGTCAACTATTCGACCGAGAAGGCGGCTTGGACAAGCGGCGGCGTTTTCGGCGGTGGCATCGAGTACGCGATCAACGCAAACTGGATGGCGAAAGCAGAATACTTGCACATCAACTCGGGGGCACTCAACGCCACCGGCTTCAAAACCATCAATGCAACTGGCGTGCAGACACAGGATTACGCAATCACGCATTCAAGTAAAATGACCGAGCAACTTGTCCGCGCTGGCCTAAATTACAAATTCTAAGGATGTCGATGCGGTTGGCTATTGATCAGTTTTACGCCTTACCGAGCAAACCGCCGCGCGCCGACCACACAGCCAATCACCGCCACAGTTACAGCCAGCATAACCCCCGAAACCGGCTCACCCAACAGGGTCGCAGCTAATGCCAGACCGAAAAACGGTTGCAGCAATTGCAATTGCCCCACCGCGGCAATACCACCTTGCGCAAGCCCACGATACCAAAACACAAAGCCAATAAGCATACTGAAGAGCGAGACATAGCCGAGCCCTAACCACGCAGATTGCCCGATGCCCGCAAATGATTGCGGCTTCAACAGCAGCGCCAACGGCAACATCAGCGGCAGTGACAGTGCCAACGCCCAGGAAATCACCTGCCAACCACCGAGCGTCCGCGACAGGATCGCACCCTCCGCATAGCCAAGCCCGCAAACAACAATGGCCGCCAACATCAACGCGTCACCGATGGCCGATGTCGATTGCCCTTGCATCAATGCGAAACCTGCAACCAGCGCACTACCGAGCCCAGAGAAAATCCAGAACGCGGGATGCGGCCGCTCTCCTCCACGCAGCACGCCGAAGATGGCCGTCGACAGCGGCAACAATCCAATAAACACAATGGAATGCGCGGATGTAATGTACTGCAACGCCAGCGCTGTCAGCAGCGGGAAGCCAACGACAACGCCGAGCGCCACAATCGCCAACGGCACCAGATCGGCTCGCGCCGGACGCTTTTCCTTAAATGCCCATAACAGCGCCAAACCCAACAGCGCCGGAATAGTCGCCCGCGCAGCAGTGAGAAACAACGGATCGAATTGCTTCACCGCCACGCGCGTCGCAGGCAACGAGCCGGAAAAAATGACCACGCCAATCAGGCCATTGACCAACCCACTGGTTGAACGCTGCATCCAAGCATCCTATCGCGCAGTCTCAATCGGCTGCGCCAAGCATTCAATCAGCTTCGCCCGTGTCTGCAGCATCAAGCCGTGCAATCTCATCCAACTTAGCCGCAAAAAAGGCCTTATCGCCATACTGTTTGACCAAAGCAGGCACGCGCTTCTCGATCAATTGCGCCAATTTTTTCTGGAACGTGTCGAAGCTTGCGGGCTCGCGAAAGCCCACAGCACTCTTCCACGCTTCAACACTCGCGTAGCCCGCAAACTCTTTGCCGTCGGCCTTCAGAAACGCGTTAAGCGCCGTCAGTCGCGTGATCAGGTCACGATCAAACCGCGATACCCAACGATTATAGTCATCGTGGCCTTCCCAATCGTCAAGCGTGGCCCCGCCATTATCGCGCGCAAACAATTTGAGC
>JABFRJ010000312.1 GCA_013141255.1 Hyphomicrobiaceae bacterium | reverse complement strand
GTGCTCTGCTTATTCGAGGGCGTGGCTACGGGCGCAGCCGACGGCTATGCCCGCATGGCTGATAAACCAGCGGCAACATTGCTCCATCTCGGGCCAGGATTGGGCAATGCCATTGCCAACATCCACAATGCCAAGAAAGCACGTCAACCGATGATCAACATCGTCGGCGACCACGCGATCTATCACAAGCGCTACGACAGTCCACTCACGTCCGACATCGAAACCTTGGCGCGGCCAATGTCGCATTGGGTACGCACAGGCGCCTCAAGCCGTACGGTCGCCGAAGATGGACGCGACGCAATCGTCGCCGCGCGCCGTGATCCCGGAGAAATCGCGACCTTGATTTTACCGGCCGATACGGCCTGGGGCGACGGTAGCGGACCCGTTGAAGTTCCAACCCAACGCCCGCCAGCCAAGATCGACGAAGCCGCGTTGCTTGATTGCGTAAAACTATTGACCCATGGCAAAAACACCATGCTTTTGATTGGCGGCAACGGTTTGCGATCAAAAGCGCTGGAGCACGCGTCACGGATCGCCGCAAAAACCGGCTGCCGCTTGATGGCGCCCGGTCAAAATGCACGCGTCGAGCGTGGCGCAGGTCGCGTATCAATCGCGCGCACACCCTATCCGATTGATCAGGCCTTGAAGACGTTCGCCGACGTGAAACATCTGGTGCTGATCGGCGCGATGCATCCCGTCGCGTTCTTTGCCTATCCTGGAAAACCGAGCACAACCTATCCCGCAGATACGCGCGTCACAACACTCGCCGAGCCACATCACGATCTCGACGACGCGCTGGCGCGGTTGGCAGATGCAGTCAACGCGACCAAAGAAAAACCGGTGCATGCGTTGCGTAAATTGCCGATGTTGCCGACAAACCAAACGCTTGATCCCGTAACGATCGGCGCAATCGTAGGGGCGCTCATTCCCGAAAATGCGATTGTCTGCGACGAAAGCGTCACCACAGGTCGAAACTTCTTTGCGACCACGGAAGGCTCAGCGCCACATGATTGGTTGCAGATGTGTGGCGGCGCCATAGGTGAAGGACTGCCGATGGCGATTGGTGCGGCCATCGCCTGCCCTGATCGCAAGGTCATCAGTCTCGAAGCCGACGGCTCCGGCATGTACACGCTGCAAGCCCTTTGGACCGGCGCCCGCGAAAACCTTGACGTGCTGACGATCATCTGGGCCAATCGCGCGTATCGCATTTTGCGCGGTGAACTCGCCAATGTTGGCGCCGAAAACCCTGGTCGCAAAGCCCACGACATGCTGTCGCTTGACAATCCGGCGCTCGACTGGGTGTCCCTCGCCAAAGGCATGGGTGTTCCAGGAACCCGCGTTTCCACCTCGGACGCGTTCGTCGCAGCTTTTCGCGCTGGCATCGTCCACAAAGGCCCATATCTCATTGAGGTTGTCATCGAGTAGGACACAGCACCGGGCAATGCCTATATTTTCAACAACAAAGTACGCCCCAACGTCGTACATGTCGCATCGGCAACCGAATCGCGGTAGCAGGCATTCAGAATTAGGAAAATGGATGACCGACATGGCCGACAGGCACCTATCGCGTCGTCCAAATCAAAGTTGAAAGAGGTGATCTGATGGGCCTAAAAGCACCAAGTATGTTGACGTTTCTCATCTCACTTGTTCTCGCGCTCGCGGTGATGTTCGCCAAATATTTTGGCGCCACAGTTCCCGGTTTGAATGGCGACACAACACAATTTTCGGGTCTGCTGGTAGCCTACCTAATCCTGATGCTGGGTTGCCTTCTCCGTTCGCTCTGAGCCTAAAACAGTCAGTGCACGAGCGCGCCACATGCATCGCTGACCTGATCAATTTCCCATTACTCTGTGAATCTCCGCTGCTAGGCTTGCATCAGTCTGCAGTAGGAGCCTTCATATGGACATGGGATTGCAGGGGGCGCGCGTCCTCGTCACAGCAGGCGCCAACGGCATCGGCCTTGCCATCGCCCGCGCCTTTCAGCGAGAAGGAGCATCGGTCTTCATTTGCGACGTGGACGAGCAGTCGCTGTCTGAGCGGTCGCAAACTGATCCCGCATTGCGATCCATAATCTGCGATGTTGCGGACCGGCGCGCCGTTGATCGCATGTTTGACGCCGCAATCTCTGCGTTGGGCGGCCTAGATTGCTTGGTCAACAACGCCGGTATCGCCGGTCCAACTGGACGCGTCGACGACATAAATCCAGACGATTGGGACCACTGCTTAAGTGTTTGTTTGACTGGCCAGTTTAATTGCGCGCGGCTCGCAATTCCACAACTTCGTAAAAGCGCCAACGGCAGCATCATGAATGTCTCCTCGTTGGCCGGAAAACATGGCTTTGCGCTGCGAGCGCCGTATGCTGCGGCTAAATGGGGCGTGATCGGTTTCACCAAAACCCTCGCCATCGAACTCGGTCCCGATGGCATCCGCGTCAACGCCCTATTACCGGGTATCGTTGCCGGTGACCGACAGCGTCGCGTCCTAGAAGCTAAAGCGCAAGCCAAAGGTATGAGCTTCAAAGACATCGAGCGCGCAGCATTCGCGGCCACGTCGATCAAGCAGTACGTCGAACCTGAGCAACTGGCTGATCTCTGCGTCTTCGCCGCGAGTCCTCGCGCCCGCACAATCTCCGGTCAATCTCTCTCTGTGTGCGGCGACACTCAAACTCTGAGTTGAGCCAAAAGAGTAAGATTAACTCCGTGCTCGCCTGATTCAATAGGAGGGTTGCAGCCAATTCAACCCTTGATGCTTGGACAAGGCCCACCAAGTTTCACTAACTGGAAACATAACGCTTACGGAAGGATCCACAGCCCCAATCTTAACGGCCTTTGTCGCCGCAGAAAAACAAAAAATTGACGCAAGCGTCAACCGGTCGCGCCATTGAACCTTGAAAAGTCAACATATTAGGACGATATCACCATCAGATTGATCAGGCGCCGAGTGTCCCCGAGGGTTCACGCCAGCCGTGATTGAAACTAGTATCGTCCGCCAATCGGACTCCGTTATGAAAAGCAAGGACACGAATGGACCTCCAGGATCTGTCAATTTTTGTCCGCGTCGCGGCGGTACAAAATTTGTCGGCAGTTGGTACCGAGTTGGGGCTAACACCAGGCACAATTTCAAAGCGTATTCAATCTCTTGAAGAAGAGCTTGAGGTTAGATTATTTGACCGGACAACGCGCTCGATCCGCATCACGGAAGAGGGGCAGCGCTTTCTTGTCCACGCCGACCGAGTACTGAACGAGATCGAACAAGCACGCGCCGCCGTATCCCAAAGTTCCGACAATCCCGTTGGAAAACTCAAGATTGCGGCCCCTGATCTACTAGGACGCACGTTTGTAACCCCAGCGGTTTTGACCTTCCGCAAGTTATTTCCCGGTGTCGACGTGCAGCTCGATCTGACTGATCGAACCGTCAATCTGCATGAAGAAGGCTATGACATTGCCATTCACGCGGGTTCACTGGCAGACAGCGCTCTAATCGCCAAGAAATTGGCACCTGACCGCACATTGGTGGTCGCTTCGCCCGCATATATTTCGGAGCACGGCGCTCCGCAGAGCGCCGATGATCTGCAACGGCACAGTTGCTTAGCACTCAGCGATGTTTGGACCTGGAGTATGCCCAATGCCAAATCGGCAGCCGAAGAAGCAGTACGGCTGAATGTTCGCTTTCGCTCCAATAGTTCAGAAGTTCTGCGCCGCGCAGCACTACAAGGCATCGGCCTCATGCAAACAACGGCGCGGCAAATCGGTTGCGATTTAAAGAGCGGCCGACTGGTGCCGGTGCTGAGTAAAGTCGACGACGTCGACGATATCGGCATCTACGCCTTGTTTTTGAACGGTCGACAGGAATTACCGCGCTTGCGCATGTTCCTCGATCACCTCGCTGAATATTTCCGCGACCCGCGTTTGACCGAATTCGCCGGCGGCGACGCCGGGAATGCGCCGGAATTGCGCGCAGCCAGCATCTGAAAACGGCTCATTTGACACGCACTGTGACGCGATCAACGCGTCCCTTTGCATCAATGACCGTCACGCGCAAAAAACCAAAGCCCGGATCCGCAATCGTCAATTGGCGCGTATCACTTGCAGCTAAGATGGGCGCGCCGTTGACGAGCCAGGTCAACGGTAGCAAACCTCCGCTCGCCTTCACAATCAAACCATCCGACCGAACAGTCTCGCCATCAATCTCGGCGTGATCGGGTGGGAACGCAATCGCAACAGGCGGATCGCGGAATACGCCGCTATCAGCCATATGAGTCTCATCACCTCGCCCCTTGAAGCGTTGCAGCGGCGGTGGAAGCGCTTGCCCAGCGTGCAAAGAAAGCACGCCCGACGGCTTCGCCAGCAACGCCACACGCTTCTCGGACACACGATGAAAGGCGTCAAATAAGAGCGGTGCTGCCGATTGACGACCATTCAGCCCCGAGACCGCAGCGCCATCCGCCCGCCCGACCCAAACCGCAATAGTGTGTCGACCATCAAATCCAACGCTCCATGCGTCTCGATAGCCGTAGCTTGTGCCGGTCTTAAACGCAATTTGTCCAGGCTTCGCCAGTGCCGGTGGAGGCGCTTGTTTAAGAATATCTGCGACCTGCCACGCCGCAGCCGCGTTTAGAACCCGTCCTGCAGTCGCTGACGATCCATCGCGATCATCGCGCCATCCAAGCGCGACACCCTCGCCGCCGCGCGCAATCCCCGCGTAAAGTTGCGCGAGGTCGACAAGTCGTAGTCCAAGACCACCAAGTGCAATAGCTAATGACGGCTCCGCCTCCCCAGGCAACGTCGGATACAACCCCGCTTGCTGTAAGCGGCCAAACAAACGCTGCGGCCCAAGTCGGTCGAGTACTGCAACCGCAGGAATGTTCAGTGACTGTGCCAATGCTTCACGGATCGTCACAGTCCCATGCCAGTCATGATCGAAATTCTTCGGAACGTAGGTGCCGAACCGCTGCAAACGGTCTTCAATTAAGGTATTCGGATGCGCAATGCCGACTTCAAATGCCAAACCATATATCAAGGGCTTTAAAGTCGATCCTGGTGATCGTACCGCGCGCGCCATATCGACAGCGCCAGCTCGCGTTTCATCGAGATACCCGCTCGATCCAACATAAGCTACAACGCGTCCGCTCAAATGCTCGACCGCCACAATTGCGGCTGAAAGCCCTTGGCCGAGGTGTTGTGCGTGCTCCCGCGCCGCAGCTTCCAGTCGTCGCTGCACCTGGCCATCAATTGCCAACCGATGCACTGTTTGATCTGGTGCCAACGCCACCTCAGCGTCCGCAAGATGCGCCGCAAATCTCGGAAACTCACGCCGAACGCGAGGCACGGTCTCGCGCAGCGCAGTTTCCAGATCTGCCCGAGAAATAACACCGCGTGCAAAAGCCAGGGCCAGCACGCGATCACGTGCACGCTGTGCGGCCGGAGATGCCCGATCCGGTCGCCGCGCCTCAGGCGACTGCGGGATGGCAACCAAGAGCGCAGCCTCGCCAGCGCTCAACCGCTTCGGCTCTTTGCTAAAGTAGGCAAGCGACGCCGCGCGCACACCTTCGACGTTACCGCCAAACGGCGCAAGTCGCAGATACAGATCGAGAATGGCTGTCTTGCTAAGTTGTCGCTCAAGTGCCAGCGCGCGCAACATTTGTCGGCCCTTTCCCGCCGCCGTCTTCTCATGCAGCCCGTCGAGTAAACGCGCAACCTGCATCGTCAGTGTCGACGATCCGGAGACAAGTCGCCGATACCGCAACGCTTGCGCGCCAGCCCGCGCCACAGCAATCGGATCGACGCCCGAGTGCCACTGGTATCGCCGATCTTCAAACGCCAGCAGCATTTTGAGGTAGAGAGGATCGACGTCTGCTGCAGTCATCGGCAAACGCCATCGGCCATCGACGGCGGTATACGCCCGCAACAGTTCGCCATCACGATCAAGAACAATAGTCGATAGCTGCGACGCGCGCACAAGCGACAGCGGGCCATGCCAGATTACCCCAGCCCAAATGCCACCACACGCAAGTACTGCGGCGGCCATGAATGTCGCCGCAGTCGTTCGCCATTTCGCTAATCGTGCCCGCATGGCTTGCCTACTTTGCCGAAACCGTCAAACGTCCCGCAGCCGTTCTGGCATGTCGCTCGGGGCGATACATATCTTCAACCGTTGCTGCCGGATGCACGAATGACCCAGGCGTAACAGCACGCACCACATACGCGACAGTTGCCGTCCGCGTTGATCCACGCGCATCGTCACTGTCGTCGCCGCCGCGCCGCCGCGCCGAGGCGCCGAAGAAGTCAAACGCTGCCACAAATCTGTCGTCCCGAAATTCGGTGTGCGCCGGCGCTCGCGTGGTCTTCAACCAGTCGAGTGCTTTAATGTCACCACCATCGACAATGCGCGGGTTCTCTATCTCAAGTCCGGCTGGCAAGCCATCAACCAAGAGAATGCGCCCACCATCAGACGTTGCCGTCACGGTCAGTACGACAACAAGCCTGTCGTTCTGCGCCAGCGTTGAAACGCCGCCCCGCGCACTAGCCAGGTCGACCGGCTTCCCATCGAGTGTGTAGTATGCCCGCTCGATCTTGAAGCCTTTTTCGATTGCAGGCTCAGGTGTCAGCGCACTCCCGATCACCGACACGATGGCCTGCGTTGACGCCTCCGCCGAATTCTCAATCACCAGCGCGCCGTTGCTCAGTTCAGCCGCCTTCAGCGCTGTCACAAAGCGTCCACGATGCGCGGCACCATTGACGGAGAGCGATACGTCTGCAGCTTCGGCACCAAGCGATTTGGCAGCCAACAACATCCATGCTTGCTCTTGCGTCGAAGTATAGCTCCGCGCTGCATAGGCCGTTGCGATCACATCAACAAGCGAGGATGTCGCCGACTTCGCTATCCGCGTTTCCGATGCCAAAGTGAGGACCGCCGCGCTATCACGTAATCCAGAACCGTAGTCGTTCCGTGTCAAGCCGACGTCGG
>JABFRJ010000153.1 GCA_013141255.1 Hyphomicrobiaceae bacterium | reverse complement strand
CTTTTATCGCGGGCATAGAGGCCGACGCGAGCGTGTCTGAGCCACATTTCCTTGCCGTCGTTGCGTCACTGGTTGATCGTCGTTGCCTGGGACGCTCGCGTAACTCTGAATTTGGCACCGTCGATATTCAGCAAGTCGATTGCAACATCGACACTGCCATGGGAAGTAGCGACGAGGACGGCAAGGGGACGACGCTCTGGGCGTTATCCGATCTTTTTCTTGTTGATGCGAATGGTCAGCCAGTACTCGATCCGGAACAAGCAGATATTGGGCTTAGCGGTGTCAAAATCGATTGGTCTCGGACTTTCATCCGGACCCGTACCTACACTCCGTATAACGGTACATGGCGGTCGCGCGGTCCGGCGCGGAGCCTGATCTCACTAGGTAGTGTGATCACGTTCTCAGAACAACTTACGGAAGAAGATAAAAAAGCTCTCGCTAAAGGGATCGGTGTTCATCGGGAACTCGGTTACGGTCATGTTTGGGTCGATCCGCCAGTATTAGCTGAATCGAGACTGGGTGCGTTCGCCGCACCACTCATTGGCGCCCAGGCACCTCCACCACCGTTGAAGCAGGTGGAGAACAAATTGTTAAATTGGATGAAGAAGCGGACAGAGGGACGGGTCGGAGCTACAGCCGCGATCGAAAAGTCTCGCGAACTCGCTGATGCGCTTTTTAGTGCAAATGGCTATTACGACCGCGCAGTCGCGTTCCAGGGGCGCAAACGACAGTTGGTCGCCGCCCCCGGTCGGACGCAATGGAACGAGGTGGCGACAATTGCCGGTCGCGCGCATGGAACCATCGACCTTGTCACTAAGCTATTTGCAGAACAGTCGAGTCCATGCCGCGATCGCCAATCAAACGAGCCTTCCGATGAGTTCTGGGATGCGCGATATGATGCTGCGGCAAACAAAACGTTTCGAGATGCACTGAAGGCTTTCATCGCGGAGGCTAAGGCAGATTCGGCGCCGCTTGTTATCGCCACGCTTGCAAAGGCGGCAGCTGAACGTGTCGACCGTTGGAGGGTTGGGCAATGACGACGCCATTCAAGGTCCTCCAAATAGCACGAGTCACAGTCGAGGCGCGGACGCCACTATCGCTCGCCAGCGGCAGCTATGATGCCCGGTTTGACACTCTTTTGGTCCGTGACGCAAACGATCTGCCAGCACTACCAGGAACGTCGATCGCTGGTGTATTGCGGCGGGTCTTCGAGTCGCGCTTCGGTGCCGAGCGGACCACCTCCCTATTTGGATTGCCGGGTGGCACATCCGATTCGGTCGCAGACGGGTTCGAAGGCTTCTCGCCTTTGGGTGTCCTGGGCGCATGTCCATGCCGCAGACAATCAGCCTATCGAGACATTTAGGCTCGAAGGAGTCGGCAGCGATCCCATACTAAATCTCCTACAAATGGATCAACCCCTGCAACGCGACAACGTTCGCATTGATGGTGATACGGGCGCCGTCGATGGTCGGGGCAAATTCTCGCGCGCCGCCGTCCCACGTGGCACTCGCTTTACCTTCGAGGTATCATTGGCCTCGGACGTATCGGTCAATCCCGATTGGAGCGATCTTCTTTCTGTCATCGCCAACGGCTTCCGCATTGGCGGCGCCACGCGCCGGGGCCTAGGCCGAGTCTGCGTGAAGACCGTTAGTAGCCAAACGTTCGAACTTGATAAAGACGACCAATACCAAGCCTATTGCAATTATCAACGCGACCCAGCCGCGGTCGCAGCGGCTTCGAAGGATATCAGTAGTACGATTGCGCGATCGCCAACAGGCGCCCACATTCTGGAACTCCAGGTCAAGGCAGTAGACTACGTTCGCATTGGTCAAAGCAAGGAACCCTTGGCGCTTGGGCACGCCGCAAGGCCACCTCATCAGATCCCTCGCCACGAAACCGTCATTGTGTGGTCCAAGAGCCAAGGTGCGACTTTGCAGGAACTGCGGGTCGTTGTTCCGGGAAGCTCAATCAAAGGCGCGTTGCGCCATCGCGTTCAATTCCATCTCAATTGCTTGAACGGGAGCTTCGCGGACCATGCTCCAGCCGACCGAATGCCGGACGAACCAAGCCTCAAGTCGGTGTTCGGTTTTGTTGCCGACAGAAGCCGAGGCGAAAACGGTAAGGCGCAGGCCGGAATAATATCCATTGACGACGTCTTTCTCGACAAGGATCCGATAATTGGACTGATGATGCACAACAGCCTCGATCGCTTCTCGCAAGGAACGCGCGACGGTGTCCTGTTCTCGGAAGAACTGTTATTTGAGACGCCGCTGAGCCTCTGCATCGAAATCAGCGCCGCGGCACAGATTGACCCGAAAGTGCGTGAGGCATTGCGATTGGCGCTCGACGACTTTAGCGAAGGGCGCCTTGCCATCGGTGGTGGTGCAGCAAAGGGCCACGGGTATTTCAAGAAGAATGTCGCCCTGCGGGACCACACAAAGTCTCGGTCTTGGACCCAATTCTTTGGAGGCTGTTCATGACCGGTTTGAACTATGGCGAAGTTCTGAGCGGTTATCAAAACGTCGCAAATACGTGGCATTTACCGGCATTGCGTGGCTGTCGGCTCGATGTCAAGCCCATCACGTTGACCAGTTCTCGTGATGTCGCGCAATGCATTCGGCAAGAATCCAACAATGGAGCGCAAGGGTGGGTTCTATTCCAATCGACGGGCGTGCGGGCTTTCGGCTTCGCTGGGCTTGAGTTGGAGCCGGATTGTGCCGAACCTGTTCTGGCAGCAGAGTTGCTCTGTGCAGGAGGTGCCGCCAGCCTTTCCCTACGTCACACCCACGGAAATACTTGGAAGGGTGCAAAGCTAAGTGAGGTTCATGGCAATACGACGCATCTCGCGCAGGCAGTTAGCTTTCTAACCGATCGATCCGTTCTTGTGCGTAGCGTTGCGGCGCAGGGTTTACCTTCGGGCGAAGCTGAGAACATCACGTTGGACTACGTGCGTTACTGGTCCCGCCCGGACGACGATGGACCGATGCGCCCCGTCGCCGCTCGCTTCTTCGGATTTGGTTGCTTAGCACAAGACAAGGCGAGGTATGTATCATGAGTCACGCGCCCTACAACTTCGTGCGTCTCTCGAAGGCGATATATCGTCCGCGCTGGGCCAAGCAGATTTCGCACGATCTGCCGTTCTCGGACGGGCTGTCCGGCGTGTTGCATTTAACACTGAAAAATGACACTCCGTTGCTGGTTGCCAAGGAGCGGACGAAGGGAGCGGAACAGCAGCCAGCAGAAGCGCATTTCTTCCGACTGCCCGATGGCCCTAACGAAACACCCGGAACCTATGCGATTCCGGGCTCCTCCGTCCGTGGCATGGTCCGCAATGTTCTGGAAATCGCCGCTTTCGCTAAGATGCAATTGGTCGATGATAAGCGTTATGGGTTGCGGGATTTGGCGCCAACCGCGTCGATTGATTACCGAGATAAATTGACCGGACGCAACAACGGAGCGTTTGCGCCAAAAGCGAGAGCTGGTTGGCTGACGTTCAATTCAATGTCTGGCGACTGGCAGATTCACGAAGTCGATTTCGCCCGCATCGATCACGATCAATTTGCCTTCATTAACAAAGAATTTGCGCAAGATTTTCAGGGTTTAAGAGCAACGGATGACCAAGAAAGACCAGCTGCGCCTCAAATTTATGAAATGGCAAAGACCAGAGCGATTAATGGCCTGCGCAGTTTTGAAGTAGAATGCCTAGATCGGGGCCACCGTCATTCAAAAGGCAAGCGCCTCTGGTACAGAAAGGCATATGCTTGGTGCCATGCACCGGCAGATGTTGAAACAACCAGTAGGGCGGGAACGCTTGTATTTACTGGGCAGCCGTCAACCAAAAAGCATATGGAGTTTGTGTTCTTCCAGCCTGATCCAGAAGCAATGCCCCGTGCAATCACACGCGATGTTTGGTCCACATTCATAGATATTCATGAGAAAGGTGAAAAGGAAAGTACGACTTGGAAACATTGGCGAGATCAGTATCTAGCGGGGACTACGAAGAGAATACCGATCTTCTTTCTCGCTGACAGTGCCAGACCCGTCAAAAGCCTTGGTTTAGCGATGATGTTTAAGATGCCGCACGCCATGACAGTGCATCAAACCGTTGCGCAAACGAATACGGAGCATTTGCCCGGTGACGGAAATGGCTTGGATCTCGTCGAGGCGATGTTCGGACGAGTCGGCGCAACTCCGGAAACAACTCTGAAGGGCCGTGTGAGCTTTGGACTTTTGCGGCGCAAGAGCGGAAGCAATCCTGGCCAAGGGATCAACAAGATCTTGGCTGCGCCGAAGCCAAGCTATTTTCCTCACTATGTAAGGCAAGTTGATTTTGTGGTCGGCTCGGATGCAACGTTGCATAAGAAAACAAATGGGGAGGGAAAGGAAGTTCAAGCGCAATACAGAAGCTACATGGACGACGGTCCAAGGTATAAGGCCGAGATCCGCGGATGGAAGAGGTATCCAGTCCGGCGGTTTGACCCGTTAAATTTTCAGCCCGATCTACCTCCCAATGGGAACAACGGACAGTTGACGAAATTGCATCCGCTGCCGGCCGGGCAGTCCTTTGAGGGTGAGATCAGGTTTCACAATCTCAAGCCTGTCGAGTTGGGCGCACTTCTTTGGGCGCTGACATTCGGTCAGCAGGGCGACGAGGTGCAGCCGTACCGTCACTCGCTTGGAATGGGGCGGCCCTTTGGATTTGGCGTCATAGGTTTGGAGATTGAATTGGCTAAGACCACAATCGCTGCAAATGACGGCGCCGTGCATGTGAGCGAGCTGCAGCAGTACGTAGTGGATTTCCGAACGGCGATGGGCGTCTGGTCGACTACCCAGGCAACCATAGAGCCCGATCTTGGTTCGGGTTGGGACGACAGCCCGCAACTCAAATGCCTGCTCGCGATGGCGGATCCGAGAAATGCGACGCCGACTGCAAATTTGCAGTACATGCGGTTGCAGGTGCCTGGCGTCAATCAATTTGCCGATGCAAAAAAACGCGGTGATGTTCTACCTGAATACGCAAGACTGCCGCCGAAACGAGAAATCAATGCGGGAAACATGAAACGATAGCGAAATATCTAGATGCCTCCCTAATATTACGCTGCGTCCAGCCTGATCCCTTCCAGCGCCACCAAATAACGTTGCTTGTGGCTCGCGTGAAGTGCGATGCTATTAAACTAGTGCCATCATTCCCTGGCAACGGAGTTGGGACCATGCCTCGCATTGCCAACCTCACTCTGCACGAAGCCAGTGACGAACAGAAAGTCGACGGCGTTTTCGACGTGCCGGATCATTCGGTACTCGCGATGCTGCTGACATTTCAGTCGCTGCCGGACAAGGCAACCATCGGCGCAAGAGCTAGTGCGCTCGCCGATATCGCTCGTGAGACAAAAGCTGAAGCTGCAATGATTGGCGGAGCGCTCTGGCTGATGGCACCGCTGGAATCGGCTTTGCGTAGTGTTGGCATCAATCCCGTTTATGCGTTCTCAGTGCGCGAAAGCACAAAGGACGTGAGGCAGTCGGACGGCAGCACTATGAAAACGCAGGTGTTTCGGCACGCGGGTTGGATCTGGGTGTGAGGAGTGGTGAATGAAAAACTATCGTAACGTTCTCATCATAACCCTCGGACAAGCGCCGGCCATCGTCACAGAAACTGTCTACGCGCTGTTACGGCCGACAGCCGACGAAGCCCAGGAGGTCGCACGGCCCTGGATCCCTAACGAAATCCACATTGTCACGACCACAAAGGGGCGAACCGACTCACAAAGCGTCGTAGTAGGCTACGATTGCGAGCTTGCGCAGTTATGCCGCTCGGTTGGCGTACCCTATGTCCAACCAGAATTTCTGGTGCCGCGGCTCAAAGCCACTGGAGCCGAGGTTGAAGACATTCGGACTCGTGACGAAAACGTAGCGTATGCCAATGGATTGACCAGACTCATCGAGGCAAAAGCACGGCCAAGCGACACCCAATTGCACGTATCACTGGCAGGTGGTCGCAAAACGATGTCAAGTTATGCTCATGCTGCTCTGTCACTTTTTGGACGCGCGCAAGATGAGCTGTCGCATGTTCTAATCGAGCCTTCCGATCTTGAAGGCGCTGCATCGCGGTTCTTCTGGCCGGGACAAGCTGATCGAGTATTGGTCATCAAAGGTCAGCCATTCGATCCAATCGACGCCACGATTCAGATGGTTCGCAGCCCGTTTGTACCACTCGGCGATTATTTGAGGCGTCATCCATTCCCGATGGGTGAAATCGACTACGCCCGAATGATCGACCACGCCAAGGCGGCTTTCGCCTTAATTGATGTTCGCATCGATACGCGACGGCAATCAGTAACTCTAGGCAATGTCTCCGCCGAGCTCGGGGACCAAGAGTTCGCATTCTTTCGCGTTTTGGCGACGGCAAGGGCGGAGAGATGGTCCGAATATGGTCCCGGCGGCGCTGGCGAAAATCAAGGTGGGTGGGTAGCGTACCGCCAATTTCTAGATACCGACAGCATCGCCTATAAGCGGTTCTTTGAATACTGGAGTGCGTGCTATGTCGGCCTACCTAGCCAAGTTTTTGATACGTTTAAATCGGCGCTTGACGCCTTGCTGGCGGAATTGAAGTCACTTGAGCATGGTCCAGGTCCACGCAAGCCGGAGAAGATCAAGGCGACGCGCAAGGCGGCTCAAGACATGTTCAAGTCGATCAAAAAACGAACATCGCGTTCACTAGAGTCGACATTTGGTGCTTCAAAATCCGCCGCACAAATTCTGCCAAAGGTTGTGCATTACCGGCGCGACGACGGCGTCAAGGGCTGGGCTGTAGGAATCGAGGCCGAACCGGCGGCGATCAAGTTCAAACCGCTCGAAATCAACGCAACTTGATCAAGCCTCGTCAGGCATAAATATCCCGAGGCCATTATGACAAGCCCAGCCGAAGGCGAGCGGTCCTGAGACAGGTTCTGTAAACGTTAGTCGAAAAAGCAAGGTGC
>JABFRJ010000536.1 GCA_013141255.1 Hyphomicrobiaceae bacterium | reverse complement strand
CTTAAGGGGGGCTATGTAAAAGCCGGTGGTTGGAGAGACGAGGTCGACTAGCGCTCAAGTGTAGGGCAGGGCGACGTCAACTGCCAACCCGTTATAGGCTACAACTATGTGGGTTTATCAGTCACTTTCGCGAGAGCTTGATAGGTGGCGATGACTTGGCTGTCGTCGGCGGCACCGAGGCCCATCCCGGAGGCTGCAAGGAAGGCTTGGTGCGCGAGAGCCGCCAATGGCAGGCCCATTTTGGTGCTGCGGCCCGCGTCAAGAACGAGGCTTAGGTCCTTGACAAAGATGTCCACGGCGGAGGTTACGCTTGGGTCTTTTTCGACCATGCGGGGGCCGCGGTTCTTGAGCATCCAACTTGATGCGGCGCTGCCTGAGAGAATGTCGAGCGCGAGGTTGGGGTCGATGCCCTGACGTTCGGCGAAGGCCAAGCCTTCGGCGGCAGCGGCGATATGAATGCCGCAGAGGAGCTGGTTGACGATTTTCATGGCCGCGCCTTGGCCGGGATTGGGACCGATGTAGACGAGGCCGGAGCCCATGGCTGCGAGAACTTTGTGGTGCTGGTCGTACACGTCACGCTTGCCTGCGGCCATGATGCTCAGGCTTCCGGCTTCGGCACCGACGACGCCGCCCGAGACGGGAGCGTCAATAAAGTTTCGCCCTGTAGCTTCAACCTTTTTGGCGATCTCGGCAATGCGACCGGGCGCGCAGGTGGACATGATTATAACAGTTGTGTCGGGTGGCGAAGCGGCCAGGGCACCGGCCGCAAATAAGATGCTGTCGGCTTGGTCGGCGTTGACGGGCATCAGGATCAGGACGTTGCCAGCTTTGGCCGTATCGATGACTGTTTCTGCCGTGTTGCCGCCTGCATGAGCGAATTTCGCGCGGGCTTCGGGGCGGATGTCATAGCCTGTTACGCGAATCTGATGGCGGAGCAAGGTGCTTGCCATGGCATGGCCCATAGCTCCGAGACCGACGAAGGCAATGGCAGTTGGCGTGGTCATGTTCGTCCCCTGGGATGGTCGCTTTGGTATGATTATATAGGGCGCAGGTCAGGGGAGCTATAGCTTCGCGCAAAGGCGATGTCGTCAAGGGGAATTGGGCACGGACAGTGCGTAGGCACATAACGGGCGCGCAATGCGGGAACGCATATCGGGGAAAAAAAGATGGCGGACCGTGCTCAATGTTGCGTTGAGTGCGGCCCGCCACAGCGCGTGGGGGCTACGCGCTGGCAACTATCAAAGATCGGGTGACCGGGTCCGGATCCCAGGGGGGAGCATGGGGCGGAGATTGGCCGGAGACTGAGCGGAGGTGGGGCGCTTGCGTCGTGAGCGATCAATGACAGTGCTTAGTTTGACTTAGGTATGGACTCGCTTTCGTGCGGGTTTGTTTTTCTTAGTTGCCCTAGTGTGTTTGTATTTCATACAATCTAGGGTTGAGATAACATCTACGCGCAATTGTTCAAACAATCGTTAATGCCGAAATTAGACGTGATTGGGAGATTTTCGGGTTGGCTTAAGGTGGATTGGTCGCCCCCGCCTTGGGTGGGGAAAGTTGAAATTTAACCTTGAACATTAGGGGTTAACGCAAAGATGTGCAGGCAAGGCGGTGGTGATGGTCGCTTTGTTGCGCTGCGGCCTCCTTGACTTAGCAAATCAATGACTTAAATAGTCGCGCCGTCTGGGAAAGATGCAGAAGAATCTGTATCTCGAAAGGCAGGGGAGACTTGGCAACAATGGGCAAACCGGATCGGCAAAAGCCTTCGGCCAGTTCGACGCGTGGTGGCAAAGTAAGCGGTGGCAAAGCGGGCGGGCGAAAATCCAACCCTGTGAAAACGGCTGCGGTGAAAACACCAAAGCGGCCAGGACGGGTCGTGACTGTGGCGGCGGTCGCTGTCGCGGCCAAGAAAAAGCCGGTTGCCAAGGCTAAAATCAAGCCAGGGGCGCAAGCCGTTCGTGCAGAGACAGTTCGGGCGCAGGCCGCGACTAAATCACGGGAGCCGGTGAAAACAGTGGCAGTAAAATCATCGTCGCGCGGGACGCCGCCTTCCAAGCCTGTAATTTCCAAGCCTGTATCTTCTAAGCCAGAAAAAATTGAGGTCGTACCGGTTGCGGTCGCAGAACCTGCTCCGCAACTCGCACCGATTAAGAGGGCGCGTCCGAAACCACTACCGACGACGTTGCCTGAAGGCTATCGTCCGACGGACAAAGAGCCGTTCATGAATGAATTTCAGCGAGCGTTTTTCAAGCGCAAGCTGATGCAGTGGAAAGACGACATCATCAAGCAGAACCGCGAAACGCTACAGGTGCTGCATGAAGATACCTTGCAACATGCGGACCTTGCGGATCGTGCGACGTCGGAAACGGATCGTGCGCTTGAGCTCAGGGCGCGGGATCGGCAGCGCAAGCTTGTGTCCAAGATCGATTCAGCGTTAGCGCGTATTGAGGATGGGTCTTACGGATACTGTGAGGATACGGGCGAACCGATCAGCCTGAAGCGGCTCGATGCGCGGCCAATTGCGACGTTGTCGTTGGAAGCCCAAGAGCGGCACGAGCGGCGCGAGAAGGTTTATCGCGAAGACTGAGTGCGTGCTCCCGGATTTGTTTGACTGGGCGTTGGGCCTGCGCTTGCTGTTGCGTTTTAGCGCACCGTTTAACCGGCATTTAATTGTTTCAGTGCACAGTTTGTGACTCGTGGACGACCACCCCCGGTCTGGTTCAGGAGTATTGGTTGTGACATCTCGAGTTCCTTCTCCAATCCTTACGAAGATTGACCACTTAGACACTAATCGTGGGCGCGGCTGGCTCGACTTTGAGCGCGGCGCGGTTGTCGCGATTTTGGCCGTGGTGGCGCTCGGTACATACTCAAGCGACAGCAATGGCGCTGAACGGGGGCAGGCGTTGAGCCGTCATCTACCATTGCGCGGATCGCTGGCGCAGGATGCGGCGCGGCCTCCGAGCCAGATGTCTGACGTGGGCAAAGTGGCCGTTGTGATGACGCCACTCGATCTCAAAGCGTTGTCGGCGGACGCGTTCGACGACGGTATTAGCGACGCTACGCACATGCCTGCGGGCACAGTTGTGCGCTAGGACTGCCTCTGCCTGCGCTAAGACTGGGCTTATAGAACCGCGGGCGGTGGTGGCGGGACGACGAAAATTCCTGCGTCGCGAAGCCGCTTCAAAATGTCCAAGCGAAGGTCAGACTGGACTTTGCCGCCCTGGGTGACATCGTCAAGTGTTGCGCGCAGGGAAAAGTCGTACTGGCTGGTTGTGAACGCATCGAGCCCTGCGGCGGGTGGCGGCGTTTTCACCACGTCGGGGTGGGCGAGCGCAGCGTCGACGAGAATTTTTAAAACTTGTTCGGCGCTTTCGACGGGTGGCAGCGGTAATTTGATGATGATGCGGCCCAAGTGGTTGCGGTGCGTCCAATTGAGAACACGACCGGAGATGAGTTCAGAGTTGGGCACAATGAGGCTGGCGCGATCGAAGGTCTCGATCTCGGTTGAGCGCACGGAGATGCGGCGCACGTTGCCTTGATCGCCACCGACAACGATCCAATCGCCGACTTTTATCGGACGCTCGACGAGTAGAATGAGGCCCGAAACGAAGTTGTTGACGATGGATTGCAGGCCGAAGCCAATACCGACTGAGAGTGCGCCGGCGACAATGGCAAGGCTGGTGATGTCGAAACCTGCGTAGGAGACCGAGATCAGGGCTGCGAGGCCAATGCCGCCGTAGCCGACGGCGGTGTCGACGGAGTTGGCGATGCCGGGATCGACGCGCGGCGCGGCGAGTACACTGTCGCGGAGCCACTTCTGGATGAGGCGCGTCGTAAAGATCAGCGCCATGAACAGCAGGAGCCCGAGCAAAATGCGGGCGAGCGAAATACGGAACTGGCCGATTTCAAAACCGAAGATTGCGGCCTTGAACCAATCGCGGATGTCGGCGCTGGAGAAACCCCACTGCAGCAGCAGTAGCGGGAGTGCAGTGAGCAATAACAGAAGTGTGCCGGTAAATTCGGCGAGGCGAGTCAGTTGGCGACGGCGGGGCACGTCGAGGCCGAGCTTCGTTGCTAAGGCATTGCCGAGAATGTCGGAGCCGTCGTGACGACCGCGTGTCGCTGCACGGATGGCAAGATAGGCGACGCCTGTTGCGGCCAACACCATGCCGCTCAAGACCAACTGGTGGGAAATGAAGCGACCGAGGGCGATGTAGCCTAGCAGTGATGACACAAGGATCGTCAACGCGATGAGCCACAATGGAGCTTTGATCCAAACTGGCGTGTAGCGTGAGACAGGGCCTGCGACATAGACGTGGCCATTGACGGGGCGGTCGGGGCCTACTTGCGGCTCGAAGGGTGTCAGAAGAAGTGCGACTAACAGGCCGACGAAGAGTAATGATGTCAGGAACGATTGTACGACGGTGACCGAGAGGTTCACATAGAGCAATCGGCCGAATTCAAGCAAGATTGTATCGAGCACATAGACGGCGACGAAGGCGCGCAAGATCCACAACACGCGAGCGGCTGTGCGGTCGGATACGGGGAAGAGGCGCCAAGCGGGATGCTTCGGTTGTAAGGCGACTGTCAATAATCCCGACGCAACGGCGAAAACAAATACACCTTGCAAGGCAGCGTTTGCGGGCGCGCTCCAGGGCACGAAGAGCAGATCGAGGGCATCAAGCCCGGTGTAGAGTGCTGTGGCGGCAGCAATTGGCGCAATCGCGAGTAAGGGGGCCATCCAGACACCCTTCATCACGCGCTCAAAGAAGTTGGGCGAATGCGCAGGGCGCACGAGGCTTCGTTGCATCAGGCGATGCGCGGGGATTGAGATTAGGCTGAACAGCGCGACGACACCGAGCAGGAGCAATGACAGCATGCCGGATTGACGACGAGCCCAGGTCATCCAGTCGCCGCCGTAATATTGCATGCGGCCTTTGATGCTGTCCCAGCGACCTGTTACGTCGCGCCAGACGGCGGGCAGGACGGGGCTATCGCGCTTCTCAAGTAGATTACGCGTGAACAGCTGGTAACGAATGACGGTGATACGATCGATCAACTGCTTGGCGCGGACCCAGGCGAGTTCGGTGGTCTTGATGGCGCCATCGAGGGCGGCGGCCTGCTGATTGAGGCGCGTGCGCTCCGCCAGTATAGTGGCGTTTTCGGCGGGTAAGTCTTTGCTCGGTGTTGGTCCGAGCTTTTCAATCTGACGTTTGACTTCTTCCAGTTGGGGGCGGAGTTGTTCGGCGGTGGCGGTTGAATCATAGATGATGCGTTCAACGTCGGTACGGACGCGGGAGAGCTCGCCTTCTAATTCCTTCAGTTGCTGGATCGATTTTTCGGCGGTCTCGACGCTTTTTGAGAGGCGTGTGACGGGATCGAGGATGTCGGGCGAGAGGACCACAGGGGCCGGTGTTGGCGCGGGAGCGGGTGTTGCTGCGGGTGGCGTTGCAACTGCTGCGGCGGGTGGTGTGGCCGGTGGGGTCGCCGCAGGTGGTGCTGTCGTTGTTGCTGACGGGGTTGCAGCAGGAGCTGGCTGTTGGCTGAGTGCGGGGGCAGCTAAGCTGAGCGAGAGCGCCAGCGTGAGCGTTAGTAGCCAGGCATAGGGTGCGCTCCAGATGCGGGCGCTAGTCTCATTTGTATGACGCATAACCGATGTCTCTTATTCTATCGATCATCTTGCAGCTGGTTGTTCGAGCCGCAGGCTGATTGGGCAGGGCGCCCTTACAGCTCAGATCATGGTTTGAAGTTATTCACGCTGGAGTGGGCGTGATGCAACATTTGTCGGGCGTGTTGGTACTTATAAGAACGCCTCGTTGGCCTCGACTATTGGCACTATTCGTTGACGGCTTGGCCGAAAGATCGTGCGGGACGATTGAAAACGGCCTGCGATGTCGTCGAGGACTCGACGCTGTCGTTTAGCATCGCCGGGGTGTGGCGTGCGCGCGGCGCGTTGATGCCGGTTTCAATGACAACGTCGACGGGGCCGCCTGTCATGACTAAATGTTCGACACCATCACGGCGGATGAGGATCAAACGACGGCGGTTGTCGACGCTGGCTTGTTCGATGACGGCGAGACGTTTTTCGGGCCGTGGCGCAAAAAATTGTCCGGTGAGGGGCGTGCCTGTCATATAGGCGCGTGCGGCTAGACCGCCTACAACCAAGATGATTGCCAAAGTCAGGATCAGAAAAAACCAAGTCAGCATCGTATCTTCCGTCGTTGTTCGTGCCTGAGATGGCAACCCGTACTGGTCGTTGTGACCGGTCTGGATGGTCCGACCCGGCATGGGTTCGGCGTGCGGTGTTAACTGGCTGTTATCAGATTTTTAGCGTCGTTTTAACCCTAATGATTGCTTTCTAACACCGTTCTGCGGCCGACGCGCAGAGCAAACTGGTGCGCCATAGGGGCGATGGTGTGACGTCGGGCAGCAAGAAGTGAGTTTCCGTTTTGTTCATGCGTGCGTCTTCCTCAGTTGTGTTGGGTTTTTTGCTGCCATTGCAGGGCGTACTGGCGCAGAATCAGAGTATTGGTCGCTTTATGAAGGCGGTCGAGACGCAACGAAACCAAATGATGTCTAAGGGGACACCTCGCGTGGGAGCGCTGGTGAAGGCCTTAGGAATCGGATTCGTGGCGATTGTTGCTGCGGGCGTTGGTGTGGCGCTTATGGCGCAGACCGGCATGGCGCAACCGGCGGGGCTGATCGCTTTGGCGGTACTGGCCGTGGTTGGTGTGTTTTTCTCATTCGGCTTCCTCGCGGGTTTCGTGCGCTTCCAAGAGCGGGCGCATGAAAGTGAGATTGCGCGCGGTGTGGCTGATGCTGCCGAGGCGGCGTTTCAGATTTTGAGCGCTGACGGGCAAGTGGTTTATGCGAACCCTGCATTTCGCGCACTATTTGGCACGTCGCTGAAGTCAGTTGAAGAAGCGCTCGCAGGTGACCCAAGGGCGGCGGAAGCGGTATATCGTTTGTCGCGAGCAGCGGAGCGGCTTGAAGAGCGGAGCGAAGATCTGCCAGTGCGCGAGTTCCGAGTGCGATCCTTTACAGGCGTGGGGGCAGCGTCGGGCGCGGCGCAGGCTGCGCGCTCGGTGCGTTGGCTTCGT
>JABFRJ010000311.1 GCA_013141255.1 Hyphomicrobiaceae bacterium | reverse complement strand
GACAGGGACAGGGACAGGGACAGGGACAGGGACAGGGACAGGGACAGGGACAGGGACAGGGACAAGGGGCAGAGTGCAGAGTGCTGTAATGACTGGATAACAACAAAATAAACATTGTTAAATTAAACAAGTGTTGCACTAGCAACATACAACTATGAGTTTTAGTTTCCCATGAAACGCAAAACGCCACCTGAGTTGCCCCAGGCGGCGTTTTGTGCGGTCTTTGATTTAGCCGTTGCGGCGCTTGCGTTCCACCCCTGCGGCTTCCATCGCGGCGCTGGTCTTGGTGCCTGAGAGCCTCATTTCAGACTGCACCACTTTAAAGGCTGGCGGGTGCCCATGCTCACGGGTGTAGTCTCTTATCCAAGCCACCGCCTCTTGTTCGCGTTTGGCCTTCTTGATCGACTTCGCCGGGGATGTGATGGGCTCAATTACAACAGGTGCTCGGGTGCCGTCTCCATCATCGTTGGTTGTTGGGGCACTGACTTCGGGCACGACCGTCTTGACTTCCAACGGGGATGATCCAAAGGCGATCAGAACAATCCCCATGAGCACCAGGGCCGTTGGAAACGCCAGAGCAGGGACCAGAGAGACAATCTTGTGATTGATCCCTGTGGTCACTGAGAGCCGCGAGGACACTTGGTAGGGGCCGACCGCAGCCAGGTCTTTTTCAGCCTTTTCTAATTCACGCTTGGCCTCGGCGGCGCGGCGCTCATAGGTCAGGCAGGCATCATTGCACCCATTGGCCGTTCGCGCCTTGTCAGCTTTTGCCAGAGCTTCACCATAAGAGTTTTCGGCCTTGGCCTTCCGTTCCTCCGCATTGATACCGGGATTGTTGGCCTTGACGATGTGAGCGTCTTTTGTGGCTTCATCGGTTAGAATGCGCTCTGCACTCTTGACGAACCCATACCCCTCCCCTGCGATAATGCCGATGATGGCGAAAATGGCCGCGATCCACTTACCATTGGCCCTCATGATCTCAAAAACAGTAGCACCGAAGGCGGCACCGAGAGCGAGTATCCAGACCGACAAAACGCGGGGGTGCATAAATCCAACGTCCCGAATGTCGTCATACGTGTTGAGGTAAGCAACGGCGACGATCATCAGGTATCCGATGACGAGGGCCGCCCATTGTATCTGTCCGTTTCTTTTTTGCAGTGTCATTTTAGGTCTCCAAGGTTGATGGCACTTAAGCAACCCGCTTTGCGTGTGCCTTCGCAGAGCGGGGTTTCGGTTGGTAGGGCTTCGGCATGGCCATGAGCCGTACAAGTTGGGTCAGTTGGTCCCGGTCGCCATCAGTCAGGCGCGGCGCGGTGAGGTCGTGCTTGAGGGCTGCGGCAAGCATCACAGCAACGGCAAGGCCAAGGGAATTGATGCGGGTCAGAGTTTCGCGGGTCATGTTGCAGGGTCCAAGGTTGAATTGCATTCTATTCATTATAATAATGCAAAAACATGCAACACAGGGTTAAGAGGCATGGTTAACAACTGGTGAAAATTTGAAGGGGCAGGGGTTGAGCCCTACCCCTTGCGCGTCCTTGGAGTTACGCGGCCCGCTTCTGTTTCGGCTTTTCAGCTTTGACAGGGGCGGACTTTTTGCCAGCTTTAGGGGCAGGGAGAGCCTTGGGCTCTGCGGCCTTGGTGCTGGGTTCGGCTTCCTGCTTCTCGATCACCATAGGCATGGCGAGGAACAGAAAATCAGGGTTATCGGGGTTTTCAAACAAGATCGGCTCCCGATCTTTCGACGTTGGATCGGCCGAGGCGCAGCGGATCAGAATGTTGTCGTCATCCTCACTGTCCACGAGTGAGGCGGCAGCAAACAGGTTGAGCAATTTTATGCCGCAAGTGTACGATCCACCATCGACCTTGGCCTCGGGAATGTCGTGCATAGCATCCACATCTTCCCCGCGGCGAGTAAGCGTCAGCCCACCCTTCTCGAAGTCGATGAGAACGGTATCAGCCTTGCCGCCGCCAGCGGACAGCGCCTTGCAGCCGGCCAAAAGTAGGTTTGCAGGAACAACGGCAGTATGGGGCATTTTTGACTTGTTGGGGATCAAGCGCAGATGATCCGGGAAGGTGCCATCGACGGCGAGCGTTGCAACGCGCCAGCCTTCACCGCTGATTTGCATTTGCTTGTCGCTTTCAATTTCGACGGTGAATTTGGCTTCCGGATCACTTTCAAGCAGCATTCGTTCGGCAACATTGGCGGCATAGGCGGGCATGATGATATTGAGGGCAGCAGAGAGCTTGCAATCAACAGCCTCAACCTCGGGAAGCTGGCAACGGGTGAGAATGTGCCCATTGGTCGAAACGAGGCGCAATCCTTCCCAGGCTCGAACCTTATCGAAGCCAAAATGCACCCCTCGAAGGTACTCCCTAGTGTCTTTGCCATCGCCAACCGACGCGCCGCAGCATTGCAGAGCCCATGCGAGCGGGTCACATAGCGACGAGAAGCTAAAGGCAGGCGAAAATTCAGGGATGCGAGGGAAATCAGCGACAACAACGGCAGGGCACGACTGTTTGAGTGATCCGGCGAAAATAGCAGAAACCGTCTTGTCGTCTTGAACGATCGTGGTTAAGCCGCGAAGCCCGTTTGAGGTGCGAGCCCAATTGAAAATTGGCACAAGAACGGAGCCTGTTGCCTTGGCAGCAACGGTTAAAATAAGCTCAGAAGTGCCATTGGAACCAATAATTTCGACCCGATCAGCGCCAACAGGGCGAATGAGGGCGTGATCTAGGGCAGGAGACGTCGGGCATTTGTCGGCGATATAGCCAATCCGGCGCAGTGCAGCGGCAAGAATAGCGGTGTCAATTTCGACTGTGGCAGGAACGGACCTGGGGATAAGCTTTGCTTTTTTGGTCATGTTTAGGCTCCAAGGTTGATTTAAACAATGTTCATTTAACATTCCGAGACCCCTCAGAATGTACAGTGCAACACAAATTCAGTGCTGCACTGTCATTAGCAGCGCTTTAGGTGCTACTAATGACAGTGCAGTTAGTTTAGACTTCTACATTTGCTTGCCAGACACAGGATTTTTCAACTTTTTTCCATGCTTTTTGAATAAATTCATGACTGCCCCAGATAACTATTGTATGGACATCTAAGGGGCCTCCTCTGCTGTCTTCTGCTTTTGAAATACTTGCACCGAGAATAGGGTTCCCGGTGATCTCACCAAAATTCATATTGCCTTCGCCATAAAATTTCTCTGCTAGCTTGTAGAGGCAATCTTGGACTATATAAAAATCATCATCACACCCATCTTTTACTTGAATGGACATGGCATATTTTTGGTTGGGTTCAGCACCACCATTCCAAAGAAATTCATCAGTCAATTTTTTGGGAAATTTCATATTCTAGGCTCCAAGGTTGATTTAAACAGCATTCATTTACATTCAAACTGACTTTGAATGTGCACAGGGCAGCAGTCTGCACTGTCAGACACAGTGCAACTTTGTTGCACTGTCAGTGACAAAGCAGGTCATGTTTGTGCTATTGAATTTTATTCAAGGATTTCTTGAGAGCAGTGAGCAATTTCTTGTTTGCATTGTGCGGAATGCCTGCACCTGTGTAAGCGAAATTCTCGTTTTGGCTGACTGAAAAAGAAACAGTCAGAGTGAATGGATCAAGAACTATGCTGATTGAGGGTATTTCTGGAATTTTGATCTCTTCATCATAACAATGCAGATCACCACATTTATGTTCGACTTGAAAACCTATTGCATCTGCAATGAATGCAGCTAAATTTGAGCAGGCTTGGGTTTTATAGTAGCTAGTAGAGTTGCCAATAAAACCCCACTTGCCTTTAGGCTTATCACAATCATCATATTCATCCATCATGGCAGGCTCCAAGGTTTGATTTGCATTACTATTATACATGTATGCAAATAGAATGCAATGGCAATAATGCAATTATTTTATGTTTACACTACAACTTGACAGCAACAAATGCAGAGATTAAGCATGATCAAGGAATGCAATAACTGCATAGCTGGTATGTGATAAAAATGACACAGGCTAAGACAATTATGACACAGTTGGAGTTGGTGGCTGTGGTTTTTCGACTGACAAGCTCAGAGCGAGCCTTGCTGACGGAATACCGCCGTGCCTTGCCTGACCTTCCAGGCGAAGGGCCAGCCTTGCGGAAAATGTTAGCCGCCGCAAAGCCTTTCAAGGCAGGCGTCACCCCTCAAGTGGAAACCAAAGGGGAGGCCACAACAGCGCAAATCATTGTCCGCATGTCGAGCACCGAAAAAGAGCGGATCAACGAACTACGCCGCGTCGAGCCCGACTTGCCAAACGTGAGTGAATACATGAGGCGGTTGATCGTAAGGACGACAACCACCCGACAAAAGTAACGAGGTGTCAATTGGGTGCGTCAACCTGCCGCATGGCGTCTAAGCAAAGTTTGGGTTATCAGATTGTTATGGTCCCGAACCGTGCACGCCTGGAGCTTCCCGCTCTGGGCGTTTTGCGTTTCAGATCATCGATCTTCGGCAAGACCGCCACGACCGCACACGCAAATTGTGTCTATATGGACAAAAGAGGCGGGTTTAAGCGCGGCACGCTGAGTTTCGCAAACTGCAAGGGGGCATTATGACGGATCGTCAATGGCCGACCGGCAAAAAGTTATTCGATGAGATCAAGCGGCTCCAAGGGCACGGCAAAGTCATTCTCGCGTTTTCGCGTGGGAAGGATGCTATTGCCGCTGCTGTTGGCATCCTTGATCACTTCGATGAGGTCATCCCGGTCTATTATGATCCGATGCCTGGGCTCGATTTAACTGCAGAAAGCATCCACTATTTCGAGCAGAAATTGTTTGGCCGCAAAATCCACATCGTCCCTCACCCGAACATGATGCGGATGCTCAAGAACTACGTGTTCCAAGACCCGACAGGGTTCTTCGTTGCCAACGCGATCGATTGGCCTCGGTGGACGCACGAGCTTGTTCGGCAGCACATTTGCCGAATTGAAAAACTCCCCAGTGAAACATATCAAGCGACAGGCGTTCGCGCAGCCGACAGTGTGACCCGCAGAACGGCGCTGATAAAGCATGGCCCGATTACTCCTTCCAAGCACACCTTCCATTGCGTGTGGGATTGGAACAAAGAGCGGGTTATCAAGGAGATCAATGCGCGCGGCATTCGGATGCCGGAGGATTACTCGATTTGGGGCCGCACGCTTGATGGGGTGGATGCCCGGTTCATGATCCCGTTGAGGCAGCATCGCCCTGCGGACTATGAGCGGGTCCGGACGATGTTTCCCTTCATTGAGGCAGACATCATGCGGTACGAGCGCATCCGCGCCGAGCAAGCCCATATGCGAGGAGAAAAGTAGTGTCGGAGCCCTTACGTCGATCATCTGGTGGCCCACTCAAGCGTGGTGCAACGTCGCTGAAGCGCCCTGGGGGCATTCAAAAGCGGCGTGATAAGCTGCAAATCGAGCAGAAGATGGCAGGTATCGATCCAATGGAAGGGGTTGAGCTTTCACATCAGCCTGACGACGCGGCGCAAGATGTAAAGAAGGTTATGGGCGCAGTCGGGCAAGCCTTCGCCAAGCGGCGCGAAGATGAAGCCAAGAGTATGGCGCTGACAACGGACGGCGCGTTTTACTGCTGCTTGATCTTCGATACCCGCGATCAGAAGATGGCGTTCTTGCGCGGTGTCGGCATGGAAAAAGAAGGTGACATCTACGTCGATGGTCGCAAGCTCGCTGATAGGCTCAGCATCGAGCTTCCGAAGGTCGAGGGCAAGATGCCTGGGCTGTTCCGCATCGACAAGAAATATCAGGCAATGGTGATGACGCCGAAAGACCTGGAAGACAACCGGTCATCATTGAAGCGGACAGATAGCAAGCCGAAACGGTCCAAAGCATGACGCAACATTTTCGCGACGAGTACCTATGCCATTTTGAGCCACCACCGCGATCAGTCGTGATCTTACTTGCTAAACCTGCACGCCGATACGAGGTAGCTTCGCTTCTCAAGTTGGAGCGCCAGGGTGGCGAGTATCGCACAACAAGCGGTCGGCGAGTGGTCATGCAATTCGAGTTCGAGGCCATTCAAGGGCTTGATCGTCGTGAATGGTTGGTTGCTGTGTATGGACCGCAGCAGTGGCTAAGTGATGCCAAGTCGATGGGTTACGACACACTACCGCTCAGCGAGATTTGAAAACATGACGCCAGAACCGGACCGTCAAGATCCCTAAGCTCTGGCGTTTGGCCGCGTGCGAAGTGCGACGAGAATGAAGTTCGGTGCGTCGGATGGCAGAAATGAGGCGGCTATGACGACCAATCGAAAGCAACTTGATGACCGCATTACGGCTCATTTGCGATGGGTCAAGAAGCAAGGGCTAGTCGCTGACATCCGCCTTGACGACGAACTCAATACACCGGAAGCACTGGCTCGCGGCGAAATCCATTTTCTCGTACAGCCTGCTGAACCCTGCCTAAGCATCACATTCACGGTCCCGCCCAAAGGCGACTGAGACCGCAAACCAATCCCGAAATCCCAAAGGCCATAACAGGGGCCGCTTAGTCCTCACCCGAAGGAGAGCGGAGGCGCATATGCGTCGATTGCGTAGAGGGCCGCGCAATCATCGGCAAGCCCTGTCCGCCTAAGTGCGACAGGCAACTCTCGCCCGCGATAGTCACGACCAGTCCGACACCTCCCAGTACGCTAAGACCCAAGAGCCGCGCTTCCCTTATCTCTCCAGGGCAAGGAACCGCCGTGCCGTCTTCGTAGTGTCGTCAAGACCGTCGTGGGTATCGCGGGGAAGGGAGAACGGGGGTGGTCCGGCCCGACGCCGGATCGATACGGGCCTTAGTTTCGCTTGAATCGGGCGGGCGCGAGCATAAAGGAATTGAACGTGAGTGAGGCAAACGAAAAACCAAAGCGTAGCCGAAAAAAGTCAGCAGACATCCCGGCAGAGGTTGTCGCTGCTGCTGATAAAGAAATAGGCAAGCCGCCCAAAAGTCAAAAGTCACCGCCACCGAAGTCCACCCGCAAGCCGAAGAAAAAAGGGCCGCCGAAGCGGGTTGATGCTGCCGCCGAGGAAGTCCTGCGGCAAGAGCGGTTGGCCGAAGCTCTCGACTACCGCCGCATGGGGTACAGC
>JABFRJ010000487.1 GCA_013141255.1 Hyphomicrobiaceae bacterium | reverse complement strand
TCGGTCTTCTTGTCGAGCGCTTTAGGAGCTTCGACTTTCTTGTCGTCAACTTTAGGTGTCGCAACGGTTACAGCAGGAGCCGCAACAGCTGGCGTGGTCGCCTTGACAGCTTCAACCGCTTTCACGGCAGCAGCAGCAGGAGCAGTAGCAGTAGTTGCAGCAGGAGCGGTCACAGCCTTAACAGCGGCGGCAGCAGGAGCAGCAACACTAGCAGCAGGGGCGGTCTGACCGGTAACAACAGCAGCAGGCTTCGACGCGTCAACCTTCGGCGCTTCAATCTTCTGCGCAACTGGAGCCGGCGTCACGCCGCTAACAGCTGGCTTCGAGTCTTGAGCGAACGCAGGAGCCGCAACGAACAATGCAAGAGCGGCAAGTGAAATCATCTTATTCATAGCGGCATGGTCCTTGTGAGCTAGGCCGTTCGCCTCTCGGGCGGGGCATGCAAAGACATATGAACGAGTCGTTTGTCGCTATGTGGGCCGCCGGCTAACGCCAAGCTAAACGCTCCGTTTACCCGCCATTCATGTGCCTGCACCCGCAGCCTCCAACACCCGTCAATCCACTCACAGATTGAGCGATGCCGTATCGTCTCACGGCTCCAAAGTCTTCAGGAACGCGACAAGCGCTTGACGGTCCTGATCCGAGAGATCGAGCGGCTTTAGCTCAGAATGCCCAGCAGGCGCACGCGGTGCCGAGGCGTAATGCGCGATCACGGCATCAAGTGTTGGAAATTGCCCCGCATGCATATAGGGCGGTCGCGAACTCACGCGCCGCAGCGAAGGCGGTTTGTAAGCGCGCGTCAGTGCATGGCGATCCTGCGACATAAAACGCAATTCGCCGCACTGGTCAGGTGTCGCATCGCTGAACGCACCAAGGCAATTGAAGGGGTCCGCACCAATCGCCTTGAGTACGGTGGCACGCCCTCCATCTGGCGGCAGTCCTGGGACGGCTGGCATCCCGGTGTTATGGAAGTGGTCGTCAGTCAGGCGCGGCCCGCTGTGGCAATTTGTGCAGCTTCCCTTGCCGAGGAACAATTTCAACCCTGCAATTTCCTGCTGAGTAAATCGCGCGTTGTCAGGGGCCGAGTTACCCTGCGCGTGGCTGGCGGCAAACCGGTCGAACCGTGTCATCTCCGGCTTGAGTGTTCGACCGTGGGCGGCAATGGCCTTACCAATGTTGGCAAATCCGCGATTGATCGCGGTGCGCTCGGCTGGAGTGAGTGCATCCCATGCGCGGCGGGCAGCAATAGTCCCGACCGGACTCGCCGCAACAGCGACGGCAGGGAGATCAGTCAGCGGGCCAAACAAGGTTTCGTAGGTCTGGCGATAGTGCGTCGCAATTGTGAAAACCAGCGTCGTACGATCACTGCCATGCTCGACCTGATCTTCCAGCGGTCCGAGAGCCTGCGACCACTGACTGTCTTTGCGACCATCCCAAAAAAACCACGGCCCCCAGGCGACCCCAGCCAGCGGCATCGTTCGCCGCACGCCAGTGCCGACAGCGACCGCCAATGGCTTATCATCCTGGAATTGCCGTTCAGGGAGATGGCAAGTCGCACACGCGACCTTGCCGTTGAGGCTCAAACGCGTATCGCCGAACAGCTTTTTCCCGAACGCAGCCACGTCCTTGTTATCTGCATAAATATTGGACGGGTCCGACGGCAACGCAGGCAGCGCACCTAACGCAAGCGTCGCAACCACGGCGCTTTCCTCGGTCGTGAGCGGACTGCGGTCGCAGGCCCCCATCATGAGCGCAACGAGTGCGACCATGGAGCTTCGCACCAATGCAGTTGAGACCTTCAGCATCATAGGCGTCACAGCTTCAGGTTAAAAACGACAGTGTCGTTGCCTGGAGGTGCCTTGATCGCGAATGAAAACTCCCACCATCCAAACATCGAGAACTTTACGCCCTCCACACGATAGCGACCTTGCCCGAGCTCTGCTGTCATTTTGGGAGCCGTTGGGAGACCATGTCCATGCTGTGGCATTCCACCACCGACATCGATCGTCGCTTTTTCGACAGGACTACCGGTCTTGTTTTTGACTGTCACGATCCAGCTATGAAGGGCGTCGCGCACAAACGGCTCTTTTTCAGGAGCGATGGCGACAGTATAAAGCCCATTCGCCGTCGCCCGCGTGCGCGCAAAGTCCGTACCGGTCGGCGCGGGGCGAAACATTTTGAAGGCAAGAGTGCCGCCAACGGCGATGATCAAAGCCAAAACTGAAAGTAAAATTCTGCGGCGTGTCATGACGTGTCCTCGTCCTGCTAAGTCAGGCGTATTCAGCGCAATTTGACCACCTTACCTGACCATGCATTGCGACGCGTTTCAGTCATGTAACAAGATATTTCAAGACCAAAGGCAGCCTACAGCTTCCCCGTCGCCTGCAATTTTGCTCTGAGCCCAGTGGTCGCCGCCGCCAGTTTGTCAGGGTCAGTTGAGCGCAACACGAGATTGGTGCCAAACGTCTTTTGGTCTTTTACAAACGGATAGCTCCCCATCGACACGTCGGGGAAGTCCTTCTGATGCGCGCCGAACATATCGGCAATCTCGCCTTCAGGCCGGAACAATTCAATCGTCTCCGACAACATCTTGCGTCCAGTTTTGAGCCGCGGCGTCACCGCGTCCAGCATCACCTGCATGATGTTCGGCACCCCTGCCATGACAACGACGTTGCCCATCATGAACCCCGGCGCGATAGAAACCGAATTCGCCACCAACTCCGAACCCTCAGGTAGCCGCGCCATACGCAATCGCGCCGGTGTCAGCTCAAGCCCGCGCTTCTCGTAATAGGGCTGCATCAACGCCAACGCGCGCGGATCAACGTCAATCGTGGCCCCAAACGCTTTGGCAATGCAGTCCGCTGTGATGTCGTCGTGGGTCGGCCCAATGCCGCCCGTGGTGAACACGTACGTATACCGCGCCCGCAAAAGGTTCACCGCCGTGACAATCTCGTCCTCGATGTCGGGCACAATCCGCACCTCGGCCAACTGAATGCCGATGGCCGTCAAATGATCGGCGATGTAGCCGATGTTCTTGTCTTTGGTCCGTCCCGATAGAATTTCATCGCCAATGACCAACACAGCCGCGGTGACAGTTTCAGCGTGATTTTGGGTGGTCATGAGCGAGCCGAGGTTTGATCATCGGGGCGTGTGAGAACTATGTTTCCGCCGGTTTCCAATACAATGCGATACCCTTTGCCAGCAAGCTTCGAGAGGAAATCGGTTTTCCAAGCGAGCCGCCCGTCTTCTACGATCAGTATTTGCGGCCAAATCGCCCGCGGCGCCTGATCGAAGAATGGCTCCAGCACCCGGTCTTCAAAGCCCTCAATATCGGCTTTGATCGCGTCAATGTGCGTGAGGTTCAATTCCGCCGCTAAGCTGGCAAGCGTGCGACACGGTACTGAGAACGTCTCACTCTCGATTCCAGATTGTTGATTCTCTCTCGCAGAAGTCGATCCAATGTTCCGTGGGTTAATGTGCAAATCAATGCTCCCGTCACTATCTGACAATGCGACCGGAGCGACGTGCGCCCAGTCAAGTCCATTGATCGAGAGGTTAAATTTCAATCTTTGAAGTGCCACCGGATGAGGTTCGACTGCCACAAGCGTGCCGCTCGGTCCAACTCTCGTTCCAACAAAAAGCGAATAGGTGCCAGCATTGGCACCAATGTCGACAAAAACGAACCCAGGCTTCAACGCATTCTTTAAGAATTCTAGAACCTCTGGGTCAAAGAACTGCGGGCTAACCAGAAGCCGTCGCTCGCTCGCGTTGCCTGATGTGTTGAGACGTAAGCGCAAACCAAGGCGCGACCCATCGATTGGAGCACTCCGCATCCGCTTCAATGCCGAGCGCACGAACGATGCCCCGCGTCGACCGAGCCAGTTGATCGGCATCCGGTGGCCGAATGCTATAAGCAAAGCTTGAAATCTGGTCGGTTGGAAAAATCCAAATGGCTTGCTTTCTAGTGGCGCTTCGGCTCTCAACGCAGTTCCTCCTGACAACTTTTTGGCAGTCAACGCGGTAGCAAAAAAACTGAAACGTCGCAAACCCGTTGAATATCTAACATCTAACTGCGTCTACGCAACAGCAAAGCAGTCCGTCTAACCGGCGAAGCTGAGTGAATTTACCGTTTCAGTTTTTACACTTCCGTGTGCACGTTACAAAGCTAGTAGATATCAGCGTTGGCCCCGTCGCCGCAGCTTTACCGGCGCTCTGTCAACTGCTGCATTTGTCGTATACGGTCCGTGAAAGTCGCGGAAGCTATGCTGGGTTTCCCTTCGCCAACTGGTATGCTAGCGATTCCGAGCGAAGATCTACCGCTTAATCGCGCGATTAGTTTTGCGCAGACTTGGAGTTTGCCTCTAATGATTGAGTTTGATACTGCTTTGCAGGCTACAATTCCGCCCAACGTGACCGTCTGTATCACGAGTTGCGCGCGACTCGATTTGTTATCGAAGACGCTTGATACTTTCCGCCGATATAATCGGGGAGGGAAGTTTCTTATTAGCGAAGATTCGTGCGATCCAGTTGTCGTCGAAAAGCTCCGACAGTCTTATCCCGGCATGACGATTCTATGGGGTAGTGAACGGCTAGGAATAATGAGGTCAATAGATAGGTTGTACTTGAATGTAGAGACCGAAATTATCTTTCATCTGGAGGATGACTGGGAGTTTTCCGGTGCTGTCGACTGGAACGCTGCTCTTGCCTTGTTGAATGCTCGTCCAGACATAGTCAACATTTGTGTTCGCGCCATTTCAGAGATGAAAGAGAAGTATTTGAACCGTTCCGAGGCATTGAGTACTGCAGGGGCTTCTTTCCGGATAATGCATCTTGATGCCCATCCCGAATACTATTCATGGTCGCCGAACCCCGGGTTTCTTCGTCGCACGACTTATGATCAGTTCGCACCGTTTAGCCGGGTAAATCCTGATCAAATGTCGGGTCTAATGAAAAAGGCGCAGTTGCGGCAAGCGTTTCTCTTGCCCGGCGTAGCCCATCACATCGGGTATGGACGCAATGTCACCGATCCGACCATGCCTCCACGCCCCAAGTCCAAACCCGAAAAATGGCGTCGCGCCATTAGAAAAAAGCTGTACTACGCCGGGTTGCGACGGAACCCATTTTAATTTTCGAACAACACAAAATTGGACCATCCCGTGCAAACTACATCGGAAATTGAGCTGCCATTGAGTGTCTTGATAAGGACGCTCAACGAAGAGGATCGGATTGAAAAGACAATAACCTCTGTGCTCACGCTCGGTGCAGAGATCGTTGTTATAGACGCAGGATCGAAGGATGGGACCGTCAGTATTGCCAAGAGAATGGGCGCGCAGGTCTATTTTAATCCTTGGCCCGGTTTTGGTCCACAGCGGCAGTTTGGCGAGCAAAAATGTACGCGCCGTTTCGTATTTTCACTGGATGCCGACGAGGTCGTAACTCCCGAGTTGTCGACCGCCATTCAAACGACGCTGTCACAAACGAATCCACCGCAGTTGATTGTTGTCCGAAAGGCCTGGGTTCATCCACATCATGCTAAGCCGACAGCATTCGCATTCGCTCACGAGCAAATACTTATCTATGATAAAAATGTTGCTAGGACGGGAAGCAACCCAAATTGGGACAAGCTTGAAATTTCTATAGACGAGAGTCCAATAAAGCTGCGGCCGCCGCTTTGGCACTACAGCCTCCGCGATCTTAATCACGCGGTGACAAAGGCAGTTTTTGTCGCACAATTGGCGGCAGATACGCAGAAGCCGCGCTCGCGCTCAGGCCTCTTGCTCCGATTGCCATTCGAGTTTCCATTCAGTTTTCTTAAAGCCTACGTTCTTCGGCGCTACTTCATTGCTGGTGCGGACGGATTCAATATGGCAATGTCATTTGCAATTGGGCGTTACCTGCGAATTGCGATGATGCTAGAGCGACTTGATTATGGGGCACGTAAATCTAAGTGACTGCGTCGCTGCGCAGCCATTTTGGCGCTACTGGTATTCTCAGCGAAAAATTGGCGTTCGTAATCCAAGGGGCGAGCTGTGGTGAATTCTAAGTCGATGGCTGAGCTCAAATTCAATAAAGCGTCGCTACAGCAATACTATTGGGATTATACGTTTCCATCGTTTTTCTTTTTGCTGCCCTTAGTTTCCGTAATTAGCAGCAATACGTTGGCGTTTCTGCCGGTTCTTATCACTTTGCTGATGCTGCCTTGCTTATCATTTGCAGAGATTTCAAATTTTGTTAAGTCTTCAAAGCAGTTAAAGATTTTTGCCGTTTTTATTTTGTATGGACTGTTCCTCATTGGCTGGACGGAGAACCACCTTGCCGCATTGAGGACAGTCGCCAGCACGCTCGCTGTAGGACTATTCGGTATAGTAAATTGGCAAATTGTGGCTGCAGCGCCGACGTCGTCACGCATACGCGCTCAAATTAGCTTTGTCTGTGGCTTTGCAATAACTGCACTTTGTATGCTGCTCGCTTTGCAAGGCTTTCTGACACTGCCTGATATCCATGCTATATCGAGCGGTCTACCGGTCGTTTACAATCGCTCTGCCGTGCTAATCGCGCTTTTATTGCCTGCAATGCTTGCGATAGCGTGCGATGAACGAAATTCCAAAATAGGTCTGCCGTTAACGATTCAATTCGCCGTAATTGGACTCGGATTTCTTTCTATATGGGTGTCGACAAGCGAGACAGCTAAACTGATATCGATCTTCGTACCGCTTACCTTTCTAATTGTTCGTCAGTTCAAAATACCCGCGCTGCGCCTCATTAGTGTCGCGTTGGTTGCGATGTATTTGTTGTGGATACCAACCTGGACATTCGTTGGAAACCTAATGGAGCGTGGCACCATCAGTATTTCAGACAGCAGCTATGGGTCCGCGGGGACACGGATAAAATATTGGGTTTTTGCTGGCAAAAAATGGCGAGAGGCACCATTTTTTGGTGGTGGAATAGAAACACTAACAGAGCAGCGGATAGACTTCCTTGGAAGACCTTTGGCGGTTAATGCGACGTCACATCCACACTCAGCCGTATCGCAAACTTGGCTCGATCTGGGGGGGTGCGGTGTATTTTTGACACTAAGCTTGATTGTGGGGGGGCTTCACAAACTTGAGTCTCAAGCATCACCCTT